>JASHSN010000586.1 GCA_030038695.1 Nitrososphaeraceae archaeon | reverse complement strand
ACCCGCAAGGTCGTCATTTTGTGTGGCAAATCCATAGTCGCTATGCATCGTAATGAAATAGAAGATGGAACGAAAAAAATCGAAGAGGCGCGGTTGCTCTTGAATGAATTTAGGCCGTACGCCAAAACCGATCTGCAAAGATACTTGGCTGATGCAGAACAAGAATTCGTTGAAGCATCGATGCTAAAATCAATCTTAGAAGATACATCACTCCCGCTTCGAGAGGACCTTAACGTATCTGGGCCATCGTATATAACAGGAATTTTGGACTCTATGGGAGAGATAAAGCGGCTAATATATGACAGGATGAGAACGTCTCAAACTCCTGACGTAATGAGGCTTTTCGGTCTTATGCAAGAATTATACAACGCGGTATATCCATTCGGCGTTTACGATAATCTACTACCTGGGCTCAGAAGAAAATTGGATATTTCAAAGATGATAACAGAAGACATTAGGGCTGCTGTTACGGAACATTCTAGGAGAGAGTTAATGATAAACGCTCTCACGTCTTTAGAAAAAACCTGGACCAGTAGCGAAATCCTGAAAAGCTAGGAAAAGTAGTAAAACCTATCCAATATTATCCTGACAATTTGGCATACGACTCGTTTAAGATATCGTGTAAATTCTTCTGCCAGTCCAAAAAGTGTTCAGGATCATCTGGGTAGTTATGATAATGTTCCACGAGCCGTTCATTTGTACATGCGGTCCACTTAAGATTCTCCGCAAGCTCTTTATTGAGTGCGCCTCTGATGAACATGCCCAGTTTATCTACGGCGCTGAATTCAGGATGTTCGCCGTTTGTTATCTTCTCCACGTCCATTTTCGATAAGAAATGCTTCATGCCGTAATCGATCTGTTCGTTAGTCAGCCCTTGCAGCATCCTTCGAAACACTTCTAGGCCTGCTGTTTTGTACCCGTAGTCATTGACATAATCCTTGTTGTATTTCCACAATGTTCTCTCGGAGGTGTCATTTGCTTGGATTGCTTCCACGGCATCCCTGCCAGCTATAGTAGCTGCGATAATCGCGGGGCCGATCCCTCCTGCATCGAGCGGCTTAGGCATCCAAGCTGCATCTCCTACAACCATGTAACCATTCGCAACCATACAGTCATTTTGTCTTCTTACCGAAACCTGCCATGTCCCCCAGCCGTTCCCATCATCTACTTCGCTTTCAGCAAGTCTCGGATTACTGATAACCGGATTGTTGCGCACATACTCGTCGATCAACATTTTCAGATCTCTCCTGATGCCCATTTCCCTATTCCGGAGGTCAAACGCTCTTGGCTGAACGCCAACGCCTATGTTAACCTTAGTTTCTCCTTTAGGAAATACCCAACCATATCCACCCGGCGCTAGTTCTTGGTCCAGATGTATAATGCAGTAGTCTGGATGAAAAAATGTATCTTCTTTAGTTGCAATGTCAAAGTTGAAGATATACCTTCCTGTAGCTTCTAGATCATCCCTGTCAATTTTTGTCTGAATGAAGGATTTCATCCGAAGATTCGTTCTAAGAACTGATGTCACGCCAGTACAGTCTATTACTAGCTTTGCAGACCTTCTGAAGACGCATTTGTTAGTAAGATCTTCTCCTTCTACTCCTACAACGCTATTGTTCTCGAGTATAGCAGAACGAAGCGCAACACGATCACGCACATGGACTCCTCTTTTAGTCGCGTCCTCCAATTGCTTTTGTGGTAACAACTTCCTGTTTAGCATGTAACCTTCACCGTCAAAAGTAACGGCCGTCTTGTGATCAGGGGAATATGCGATTACACCCTTTACAGGATGTTCAACTTCAGGGTACTCCCAATTTATGCCAATTCGCTTTGACATATAATCCACACTTTTTTTTCCTACAGCATCCCCACAAATCCATCCCGTCATAGTTTTCTTACCCACAAGTAACAATGGATTTCTGTCAACGACAAGAATTCGAAGTGATTCATTTGAAAAGTAAGCAGCTGAAGATGCAACTATCATACCTGCAAGGCCTCCACCTGCTACGATAATATCATAATCTGTCTCCGGCAAGGATATCGACTGGATATGGCGACTGGTGCGCTCTATTTAAACTTAAGTAGTAGTAGTGGTAGATCCTGGGTCTTTTATTTTATGGCTAAATTTAGGTTGTGATCGTTAGATTCGACATTCCGTTTTAGATGGTTCGGTCGACGTAGATATATAAGATTGGATAAGTCTTCATTTATATGAGACAACGGAATCCTACTGGCGATGACATCGAAAACTCAAGCACCGATAAAAAAATTACGGGAAAAGAACTAAAATCTGAAGAGGAATTAATGACTCATCTAAGTGTTCTAATAGAAATACTTGATGAGAAAGGTGTAATCAACAAAAAGGAATATCAAAGAATTGTCTCAATGCGGCTGCACGAACTATCAAAGGCGCTCGCTTTTGAAGAAATGGATGAAGAGATCTAAATCATATGAACAGGTAAGTAATGCCCTGCTGCGTTTTATAACATCTCGAGAAATGTGATGTAGTAGATCATTCGTTCAGTTTGTTCGTGCCACGCATAACACACTTGCGTCTCTAGTAGTACTCTCCACTAGTGTGGCTATACAGGATACTGTTCTACGTATAAGAGGATATGCTTGAACTACTTTGTGATTACTAACGGAGGAGATGGTGGCGATGGAACGCGTCGCAACGCATTTTGCGGCACCAATGGCGGTCCAGGAGGTTTCGTACTCGGATACAGTAGTGCTAACGGAGGAGATGGCGGACTAATATACGGAAATGGCGGGATAGCGATGGACGGAGGAATAGCTGATGGCCAGCCTGACACTAATACTGGTAACGGAGCTGCTCTCATTTCTCATACAGGGATCAGATTTGTGCTAAACCCCCATCTACAAACAGTTCAATACCTGTGATATAGCTACTGTCATCGGATGCAAGAAACGCTATGGCTTTGGCGATTTCATCAGGTCTTCCCATCCGCCCCAGAGGGACCGTGCTCACTAGGATATTCTTCAGCTGCTCGCTGAGTTCCGCAGACATAGGTGTTTCTATCACACCGGGACTAATGGCATTGACCCGGATCTTACGGTTTTTCATATCAACAGTCCAGGAACGTGCAAAGGATCGTATAGCAGCCTTGGTCGCACTGTAGACAGTACTGCCCTCGAAGCCTTTGGAACCTGCGACCGAAGCAATTAGAATGATAGAACCACCATCCTGAAACAATGGAAGCGCCTTTCGTACTGTAAATAACACCCCTTTCACATTGACGCTGAATATTTTGTCAAAATGGGATCCAGTAATTGATCCTAATGATGCATTTTCAAAAATGCCGGCGTTTGCGAAGAGGACATCGATCTTTCCCTTCTGCTGCTTCACCGTGGCGTACAATCTATCAAGATCTGCTAGATTTGAGACGTCACCCCGAACACCCATGGCATTTCTGCCAATCTGCTTGACCGCTTTATCGAGCTCATCCTGGCGGCGAAGGTGATAAAAACAAAGGCACCTTCTTGGACGAACCGCTGTGCAGTTGCAAGGCCTATGCCGCTATTTCCGCCCGTGATGACCGCAATCTTTCCCTCAAGTCGTTTTTCTTGAGTCATATGATACCGACAGTATCTTTGAATATTTAAAATTGGTAGTATATATGATTATTCGATAACAAAGGGGCATCATTGTGTCGCTTATTCTAGGTGCACTATTACGTTATCCGATCTTGAGGATATACCATACTACTATCAAACATACGAAGTTGTTCCAACTTTTAACCTAGCACCACAAGCATGCCTTTTTGACATGGCTTTACTTGGTAGTGACCCCTTTTGCGGCATCTAGAATTAATTTGGCAATCTCATCTGGATGAGACACAAGTGAAGCATGACTTGATGGGAGTGATATGGTAGTGGCATCCATTTGTTTTGCGAACGTACATTGTACATCAGGAGGAATGCTCTGGTCATTCTCTGATACTTGATACCATGTTGGAAGATGCTTCCACGCAGGAGGACCAGACTTTTCTGCAAATATTGATATATTAAATGGGTTTTGCACGGCTGCCATGGTTTGAGCTTCGGATGGATTGACATCTTTAGAAAAGGCCGCGGCGAACATCGCTGGGTTTATGTAAGAAAAACCTTCGCTGTCAGTGATCAAGGCTTTTTTTATCTCTTTGACATCAACAAAATCTCCGAGAGATTGACCCTCCTTAGGAGCAAAGGCAGCGATGTAAACAAGGCCCTTAACGTTAGGATTATTATAAGCAGCATTAGTAATTACCATTCCACCATATGAATGTCCTGCCACAATTGTTGGCCCACCAACTAGCTCAATTGCACGCTTTACAGTAGCGACATCATCCGCTAGAGAATGAAGAGGAAGCTGTACAGCAATAACACGATGTCCAGCATCTTGTAGAATAGGAATCACTTTACTCCACATAGATCCATCAGCCCATGCTCCATGGACTAGGATAATATTCATCTTAGTAGCATTTGCTGTTGTCGTATTTATCTTAATATTCTCGTCCCAAAACCCATGGTCACAGTGAACTAGGGCAGAAACTGCATGTAGCACATCTAGCACTCGTCCTTAGAATTGTTCAAGAATAGAAGGCACATAGTCGCATAGTCCATAACTAAAAAATTCTACAGCAGACTGGGCTGTACGTCATGAGGCAACTATCGTCTTCTTATTGCTTATAGAGCATCTTCATCATGGAAACGAAGACGTATGCAATATGCACGCAAGACCCGACTTAAATGCTGTCCTCATATGGAAACAATGTCACATACTTGGCGTCCGTTAAGGCCTTTATGATAGTCGACATAATTTTTCTTTCTAGCTCTTCAGGAAGGATGATAATTCTTTTTAGTTTGATTGAATGGCACAGGTCTTGCTAGGACATCTACAGAAACCTGCTACTGAGAAGATTTAAAGTTAGAGTATGAACCCTTGGTTTAAGCGCCGGGAGAGGGATTTGAACCCTCGAGACCCTTCCGGATCACAAGCTTACTGCTGGTTTTCCAGGCTTGCGCCCTACCAGGCTAGGCAACCCCGGCATAATATCCCTCCGTAATCACGAAATATATTAACCATTCAAAGCAGAAGCAGAGATCTCTAAATTCGTTCCATGCCCAGGTCGACATCCATATCCATATAAGCTGCCAAATCATATTTTGAAATCTTTAGGTGACCCTCTTTTTCTTTGTGGTCTTCTACGTCAGACCAAAACACAAAACTCGTTCCGCATTCGCCGCAAAACCATATTACTCTCAGATCGTCCTGATGCATAGTTGCTAGATTTAATAGACGGCTATTGAATATAAGAGGTAAGAAACCAGATCATATCCTATTTATTTGAACTTATGTTCCAAACGAATATGCACAATGTTCTTGGGGTATAATGTTAGAAGACAATCAATGTATGAACTAATATGAGTCAAGATGCCTCAGAAACGCTCTCAATAATACAATCACATATAACACTTCTCCATAAGAACATATAAAATCTACGAAGTTGTTACCAGAATTTGCTGTGTTATTTTCAAGTAGAGAACCCTTTAAGACGATTACCGCTTAGACGCCAAGCTCGAGGATAGGTATTAGGTTTTAAAATTATCCTTTTTAGTTGGACCGCTATTCCTCTACCATTTTCTTGAATGTCATTTGTCGACATCAATGACTCCCCTAGTCCAATAATTTCTCCTTTTATGGTATAAATACCAACCAACTGCTTAGGAGCCAAATCCTTTGCTACTGCGACTATTCCAGGGACTGCTAGCTGCGCACCGTGGCATAGTGCATCGACCGCGGTGTCACGAACTACGACCGCGCGTAAGCCTTCTAGGCACTGTTCTATGGGTCTTATCAAGCGTCGGAGCTTTTTATCGTCATTTTTTGCCTTATAGATTTGGAAACCGTCCTCAAGATCATGTAGCTTTGTGAATTCTGACTTTGTTTCGGCTAGATTGCTCACTCTAGTTCTTCGAAGTTCTATCATAGTAGCTCCAGGTCCCAGGACTTCCCCTATATCATAAATCACCTTTCTGATATATGTCCCAGCTTGACACAATATCCGGAACAAAGCAAGACGGTCATATTGTTCTAATTTCTGAAATTCGTAGATAGTCCGTATACGTGTAGACCTTTTTACCGAAGATCGCTGTGGAGGCCTTTGAAAAATATCGCCTGTAAACTTTGCTAGCACCAATCGCAATCTTTCTTCCGAGATATGCGAATGCATACGTGCCAAAGTATAGTACTCCTTTGGACCTAGCAGAAGTATCGAAAGAGCTTTAGTCCCCTCGCCTAGACCGATAGGCAGGAGTCCTGTTGCACCAGGATCGAGCGTACCACTATGTCCAGCGCTTTGAACACACAAGATCTTTTTTATCCATGCCACTATTTCATGACTAGAAGGGCCCGCAGGCTTATCAATTAGAATGAGACCATAATCGAGTAACGAACTGATTGGTCTGAGGTCAGGATAATGACCGTAGGCTTCGTCAGTAATATCATCATCTATCTTCGTGAGATTTTGTAGCTGAAGCATCAGCAAGTTAGGGATATACTTCACCTCAACTAGGCAAAACATGACGCATCATGCTTTTGGATATTTCTATTAACGGCGTTAGACTAAGAAGATCAGTGTTAATACTGAAATCAAAAACAGTTAGGTCATCTCCGAAGTTTATACCGTAAAGTTTACGGTAGATCTTTTTGTTTTCCTCATCCCTCAATTGTACTATCTTTTTTGCTTCGGAGAATTCTATATTATCCCTGTTCGCCATCCTTTTTGCTCTGTTCTCCTGCGAGCCACTCAACCAAAATTTTATCGCATGCCTAGTAAGCCATGGAAGAGTATAACTAGTAATCACAGCATTCCCTGATTCTACTATATCCATCAGTTTCTGATCTACTTCCTTATCGAAACATGGGCTGGTCAATCTATCAGCCATGAATTTTTTTGCTTCTTCCCCATCCCACCAATCTCTACCAGCAATCGTGTACCCTTTATCGCTAGCAATTTTTTTCAAAATATCTCCACCATTAAATAGTTTTAGACCAAATTCCTTTGCGAGCTCGCCCGCCACAGTAGTTTTCCCTACTGCAGGACAGCCAGAAATAACTATGCTTTTTTTGTGCGCTATTTTACATCAGTTCCCCGTCAAGCTAGGCATACTTGTCTTCGTGACTTTTGATATAATGCCACTAAATGCGAATGATGTTATAAGAAACCAGCCCCAGAGAAAGACTTCCCCTGGAACAAGGCATGATGTTTGTATATTTATGCCAGTACACATAATCCAAGGGATATGGATAGGCGATAGTGCTGTTGTTGCACCAAAAATGGTAGGAAAGACAAAAATCCACAGCATAAATGAGGGTATCATATATAGCAACATGGGTCGCATCTGCTGTTGCTGCATCTCCATACTCATCTTGTTTACATACGCCTGTTTCTTTTTTAACTCTTCAATAAGTACTCTATCTTGCTTCTTTATAGCCGCTGTATACTGCTTACGCCATTCGTTTGTCTCTTTCATTACCTTATTCATTTTTTCAAAATCTGTTGTTTTTTTACGCAGCATAGCTATTGCGACATTTAGGCCAATCGATATGAGCGAAGCTACGATCATAGCCGAAAACATGTCATGAAAGATAGGATGCTTTGTATAATGCACAGAAAAGCCAGGTAGTTGCATTATTATCGAATCAAGGATATTCATATAGGGGTACCCTCGGATAAAACATCTACTATAGCGAGAGCGGCTTTGTCAATTTCGTCATTATTATTCATAACAGTTAGAAATGGAGATCCTGATATCACCGAGCAGCAAGCCATCATTACCCTTGAAGCATCTAGTTCATTTTGAACATCTATTTCTGCAGTAATGTCCCTTTGGCGACTTTCGTCCTGCTTCCTCCTATTCAGGACTTCGTGCGGCTTAGCCGCAATCATAATCATATTCGTTGGCTTTATCGTTTGTAGGACATGCATAGGGATACCTGGATAATACCCTTCGTCGGTATTTATTAGTAGATGAGTATCAATAATGACAAAGTCTCCTTCCATCATCGCAATTCTATTTGCCGCCTTTGCTTGGAGTCGACGTTGGTCTTCCACCGAAAGCTTTCTCATTTCATCTCTGCTCTTCAACTTTATTTCAGTGGATTCCTCAAGCATCAAACTACCGAATATTACGACGTTGGCATCATGCCCCTTCTGTCTTAAAAATTCAGCCGCTCTTGAAATTACGGTGGTCTTCCCCACACCCGGTATCCCTACTATTATTACCCTTTTCGTGTTACTTTCTGCCAAGAAGAGCCGCCAATTTCGGCATATTGACATCAACTTGTTCTTTAATCAATAAATTGTAATAATTTACTAGAATATCTACCATCAAGAGAATACCTATACCAGAGCCAAAGACGTTGAGCACATTAGATGCAGAAGCTAGGAGTCCTATTATAATAGACCCCACGATAGTGACTGACGGAATATACTTGTTAAGTAATACCTGAACCGATCCTTCTGCTCTTCTAAAGCCAGGGACCTGAACATCAGCATCAAGCAAATTCTTTGCGGCAGACTTGGCAGATAAGCCACCTAGCTCAACCCACAGTCTGCCAAATATCGTTATGATCGTAGTCATAAACACAATATACACTACTGCTCTGACTGGATCTTGCGCCGCGGTATCCAAGCTCTGTGGCGACGTGGTGTAATACAGCAATCCACCTGTAGGCGTTTGAGGTCTGCCAGGATCAAATTGTGCTAAGTAATTGAACACAGGATTAGAATTTTGGGGGTTGTAATTTGCCCATAACATCTGACCCATAAAAACAGCATTAGCAAGTAGCGCAGAAGCCAATATCACCGGAATATTTGATGTATATAGCAGTTTGATCGGGTAAACTGCAGTAAATCCCCTATATTTTGTAGAAACGATGGGAATGTCTATGTGTATGCCTTGCACATAGACTAAGATTAGAAGCACTATTGCTGTAACTATTAAGCCAAATATACTTGGCAGCTGTCCTGATCTGAAAAACGCGTCGGCCGCATGTCCATGAATCGCAGAATTTATTGTGTATGGAATTACACCCACAGGTCCATCCTGAGCAGGAATAGGACTAACCAAGCTCCACAAAATGCCTTGGGCTACGCCAGCCATTATAAACAGGCTTATGCCAGATCCCAAGCCCCATCCCTTTTGCACCATCTCGTCAAGGAACATCACTATAACACTTGCACCTACAAGCTGTGCCACAAGTATTGGTACAAATAATGGACTTGCCACGAGGTGACCATATACGCTGGTTCCATATAGCGTGCCCTCTGCAATAATGACAATGATTGTTACTATCTTTGTAGCGGAAGTGAATAATGATCTATCATCTGGATTCTTGAAGTTAAGTTTGACAAGTTCTGAGCCCTTCAGCAACTGCATCAACAATCCGGCTGTCACAATTGGTCCTATTCCGAGTTCTAAGAGAGTACCTTGCTGGGCTGCAAATATCACCCTAGCGAATGCAAGAAAGTCGAACTTGGGATCGCTCGTGACACCGTAAAGAGGTATCTGACCCATAATCAAATATGCAAAGAGAGCGATCCCGCTCCAGACAAACTTCTCAGTAAGCGTTATCTTTTTTTTAGGCTTCTCTACCTGTGGGATATAGGTAGAAATTTTTTTTATAACGCGCCTAAATATGCTCTCATCATCATGTTGTATTGTACTCATTATATAGTAACACCTCCCCGCCTGCTTCCTCTATCTTCTGTTTAGCCTTGTCTGATACTTTCGCAATCCGCACCTTAACGGCACCGCTAACTTTACCGCCTCCAAGTAACTTGTGATATCCGAATGAGACAAGATCTAGAGTAGCTTTGGTGTCCCTCTCATTTATATTGCCATGCTGCAATAGCATGCCATTCAGATCTCGAACATTCAACCATTTCCTAACCGGATTATTATTAATTAAGTGAAAAGCATCGTGGCCAAAGTGACTCGGTTCTTCTATAACCGTTCGAATCCAAAAATGCTTGTGTTTCCCAGCTGCTCCGACTCCTCCCCTACCGCCAGATTGCCTGTGTTGACCTATTTGTCCCCACCCACAATACCTACTACCCCTCTGTCTTCTGCTTTTTCTGAACCGAGTAGCCATAATTCTTAACGCATCTCCTTTTTTCGTTTATGTATGAAACGGATTAATTTGATATGGTTACCTTACTTAAGTCTTGCTATACTGTTCTCTCGGGCATGCAGAAATCAAAAGCGTCACGTTCATTTATATTCTTACTCCTGTTTTTGTACGATAATCAGTTGGCTGGTCTTGCTAGATAACGTGATCAATTTTGAGTCTTATTTCTGTAATCGCCATTCTTAAGTCGAGTTGACAAAGCAGATGATTGTTAAGACTGAGGTCACTTGATTGCATTATTTCTGCTGCTTATTTCTTCCTGCTTTTATTCGCTCTACTCCGGCTACGAATTGATAAATGACTCTAATAGGCTACATTAGAACCGTAAACCTGTTTTTGTGGCACACTATAACATCCTCCTGACAATAGCTACCAAATCTTTGTCCTCTCCAAGTATCCCTCCTTCGCCATACTGCTTCTTAGTTTTTCGTTTAAATCCTCCACGAGGTGGATTTAGTCCAAACCAGGGTTTAATATTGTCTATATCAGACATGGATATTCTGTTCTCAGAGATTGCGGAGGCAAGTTGCTCTATGCTAACATATTCCTTTGGTAGATCTGAATCAGAGATTGGTTTAAAGCCTATCTTTCGCCCTTTCTTTTCTAACAGATCTTTTACGATGCCTGGATCCGCAGAAGTCCATGCCACTTGTCCTTTTACCTTTCTTAACATACCTAAGGATTGTCGACTTTCCGATATGAGAGTAGCACGATATTTCTTTGTTAGATTTAAGTACGTTAAAGTCGCTGTCGCTGACGACGGCACGTTTATCGTGCCACGCATCCTAACTACCAGATATGCCATGCTCCATCAACCCGTAATGTATGTACGGCGAAGAGCTGCAAATATCGCCTTAGTAGCCGACGACATGGTACTAGTGGAACCAAATGTCTTGGTCCAAGCGTCCTTTATACCTGCAAGCTTCAGAAGGCCCTTAATATTCTCACCTGCTACTAAACTCAGGCCTCTCGGGCCTGGAATGATCTCTATAGTTACACTTCCCCCCTTTCCTTTGACTTTAAATGGTATCGAATGGAGTTGATTGCACCTACATTCCCAGCTTCCGCAGCCTAATTTTACTGGAATAACGTTGAGATATGACGCCGTGGTCGCCTTATCTATTGCAACACGCATTTGCGCTGCTTTTCCCTTCCCTATTCCAAACCATCCGGCTTCATTTCCAACAGCAACTAAGGCATTAAAGCGGGTCATTTCACCTGCATCAGTTTGCTTCTGTACTATACCCACGTGGATAACCTGGCTCCGGATGTCTGGAATCAGATGCTTGACAATCTCTGGCTCCTGAATTCTCATCCCATTCTCAAAAATCTGATCCATTGAATTGATTTTACCACTTAAGACCATCGTGCCGAGTGTTGTACGCGGCTGCCATTCTACATGTTGTTCTTGCTGTCTAGAATATCTACTCAACTTTATTTCTGTACTCCAACCACCTAACTACCAGTAGCCTTATTTCCTTTCGAAGAAACAGACGGTCCAGTCTTTATGTTTTCAATCATTCTCGTTTTTACTTCTTCAAAATAGCGTGGATAATTTTCGGGTAGAAAGCCATTTTCTAAAAGTAATGAAAAACGTGAATTATACTTTTCTTCATCTTTTTTCAAGACCTCTGCATACTGGCAGATATGCCCTCCGTTTAACCGTTCAATTTTAGGTAACGAAGCATCGGAGACCGGTACACTGACCCCAGCATCAATAATTCCCTTCAAGCAAGATGCGACCCTTGCAGTAAAAGATTTTTTACCGGTATAAAGAACCAAATTAGATATTCCTTTTTCCAGTGTCCTTATACCCAGAAGCAAGCCCGTCAGGTAACATGATGGCATGCTATTCATAGAGCCCTTCCAGCCATACTTCAGAAGTTCTTTACCGCTAACGGCTGTGATAACGATATCTCCCTTAACATGAGGTCTCAATACCTGGGCCACGATATTCTGATTGCTAATAGTAATTGAAACAAAAGAGTGTCTTCCAATAAGGATCGCTGCCCTCTTCCGGTAATTGGTTCGATTTTCTCTATTTCTCCTAAGAACAGCAGTATAAGTCTTAATATCAATCCACCTAGTTCTGAGGTTTAAAAATCGAGTAACGGACTTTATAAACGTTTTAAAAAGATGGCAGAAATTAGATGGGATTATCTGTTGTATAATTTTTCGCCAGCTCTGTTAGCGATCAGCGCTGCGAATGCACCGGCTCCTACACCATTATCTATGTTAACGACCGCAAGACCTAATGCACAGCTCTGGAGCATACATGAAAGGGCTCCAATACCTGCCGAGCCAAATCCGTAGCCTATTGAAGTTGGGACACCTACTACCGGTACATTCACCATTGAAGACACTACTGACGCAAGAGCACCTTCCATCCCTGCAACTACGACTATTGCCCCAACACCTGCCGAGATCATATCCTCCATAGCAGGGAGCAGCCTATGCATCCCTGCAATTCCTACATCATAATGAACAATCGCGACGCATCCCATTGCTTCAGCCGTCAAACGGGCTTCCTCAGCCACACCCATGTCTGACGTTCCAGCAGATAGAATTCCAATTTTGCCGCCTGTCCGCCCACTGGCCTTAAGCTTATCCTTAACCAGAATTGTCGTACTCCTCTTTCCTATTTGGACATGCTTATTCTTATCTTTTAGAGCCTTACAAATCATTGGCAGTTCTTCCCTTCGAATTCTACTCACTACTACACTTCCTTTGATCTTAACTGCTGACAGTACTATTCTTATGATATCTCGATAATCCTTCCCTTCACCGAAGACTACTTCAGGTACTCCTTTCCGAAGGTCTCTGCCAATATCCAATTTCGCAATATTATTTTTTACGTGTTCTATGGAATGTATAGATATTTGTTTCTGTGCCTCAGAAAGATCAAGTTCACCTTTTGCAAATTGTTGCAAAATATCTTTTAGATCCATGTCGTCATGGAAGACAAAGGGATATTAGAATAAAAAATTTAATGCATAATTACCCTTATCGCTTCGGCAACGCTGTTCATTCCTCTATGGAATATTTCGCGTTCAGTATCATTTAGCCTGAGCTCTATTATCTTTTCTATGCCTTTTTCACCAAGGATGGTCGGAACTCCTATGCATAAGTCCCTCGCACCGTATTCACCCATCAGGAGTGCAGATACTGGAATCACAGACTTTTTGTCCTTTATTATTGACTCGGCCATAGTTGCCACAGCATTGCCGGGTGCATAAATGGTAGCGCCTTTTAACGCGATCACGTCAGCAGCCACTTTACGAGTGGCTTCAAAGATCCGAGATTGGACTTCATCGGTAATAAATTCGCTGAGAGGTATTCCACTAATACAAGAAAATCTGGTAAGCGGCAGCATATTTTCACCATGCTCACTTATGACCATTGCATGAATCGATTCACTTGATACATTTGTACTTTCTCGAATAAAGTTTTTAAATCTAGATAAATCCAAGAGACCACCCATCCCCATAACCTGGTCTTTGTTCATTCCTGTTGTTTTCAGTGCGAGATAAGTCATAGGGTCAAGAGGGTTTGTCACCACAATCAATTTAGCACTCTTTGTATAGGATGCTACTTTCATTGATACTTCCCTTATAATATTGGCATTGGTCTGTAACAGATCCATTCTGGTCATACCAGGTTTTCTTCCCAACCCGGCTACGAGTACGACAATACTAGAGCCAACCATATCAGCATAGTTGTTGCTACCGCGTACCGACCGATCTATCCCCATTTCGGCCAATTGGTGATTTATGTCCATAGCCTCACCTTGGGGAAGCCCCTGTACAATATCGATTAATATCAAGTCATCTAAATCTCGCATTCCACAGTTCAAAGCGATAGATGCGCCCACTTTTCCTGAACCAATTATCGTGATTGTCATTCTAAAGGAAATTAGTTCACACATTGTAAATAGTTTTCCGAGGAGCATTTCCAGTCCAGGCAAATATTATATTGACATAAGAATCATCCCCTATCCTTGGCCAAGATAGCAATAGTTGATTCTCAAAATTCAGGGATATCCGGTGACATGTTATTGGCTAGCCTAGTTGGTGCAGGAGCAAACGAACATAAGATCATAGATTCGATATTCGCATGTCAAGATTTTTTGAGGGGAAGCAAAATCAGGAGCGCCAGCTTCTTGAAAACCATATCTCATGGGTTCTCTGCTATGGCATTTAAATTGGATTACACAGATAATAAACATCACCGCAGAGGAATGGAGATGTACCGATCGCTGGGTATCTGTTGTGATTCCCTCGATCTAGAGCAGCGTGCCAAGGTATTTGCTCTCGAATGTCTCAGAACACTCATTGCCGCCGAGGCATTCATTCATGGGGAAGAAATTGATCATGTAAATTTAGATGAAACATCTAGTATTGACACTTTTGCTGATTTAATCGGTTGCGCAACAGCTATACAAGATCTGAAACTGTTCGAAGGTCGGATATTTTCTACAAAAGTCGCAGTAGGAGGAGGAACAACAACGTTCTCACATGGAAACGTACCGAACCCTACAAATGCCATTCTTGAAATTTTTAAAGGTAGGCATTTCATACTCTGCGGCGGTCAGGTTGCCGAAGAGTTAACAACTCCGACTGGCGCTGCCCTTTTAGTTAATCTTGCTTCTGGAACCATTAGCTACTACCCAACTTTTACGCCTTTAAGCATAGGCTACGGTGCAGGACAGAAAACATTAGATCATATTCCAAACATCTTGAGATTCATAATAGGCGAGCAGCCCATGGTCAACGACGCATATAGAGAAACCAGCTGCCTTATAGAGAGTGTTGTTGATGATATCTCTGGAGAGATTATCGGGAATTTGATAGAACAATTATCTGCAGGACATGTGAAGGACATAATTGCAATACCTGGGATAGCTAAGAAAAATAGACCCGCACATTTGATTAGAATTATATGTGATCAGGCGAACTTAAACGATGTGTTGACAATTCTCTTTAGGGAGACAGGTACAATCGGTGCAAGATTCCAAGAGATACGGCGATTCATTCTTCCTAGAAGTATTGTAACAATTCCAGTCAATATTTGCGGCTACGACTTCAATGTGCGCGTTAAAATTGCCAGGGGATTAAACGCTGAAGCTACAAGTATTAAACCTGAATTCGAAGATGTCAAGCTTATCGCTACGACTACTGCAATTTCAGTCAAGAAAGCCCTAGAATTAGTGAGTGCGCAAATAACTTCCAAAATAAATGGCGGATAGAGAACGTTGGGGACAGATCGTTTTCAAGAGCTCCTCGAATGGTTTTCAGAACATGGCGGTAGAGTAGTTGTCGCGCTCTCAGGAGGGGTCGACAGTGCTGTGGTTGCACTGGCTGCAAGAAAAGCTCTAGGAGATAATGCCATAGCCATTACGGCAAATTATACAACACTATCGAATGAAGAGTTGTCTGCAGCTATTGTCGTCGCTAGAGAGATAGGGATCATGCATAAATTGATTAAATACGACGAGGTGGCAAATCCCGAGTTTGCGAAAAATGATGAGCTGCGATGTTATCACTGTCGAAAGGAACTGGCTAGAAGACTTTCAAAAGAAGCCCTTGAAATGGACGCAAATGTCATTGTGGATGGCATTCATTTGGATGATCTTAGTGACAATAGGCCAGGAATTAGAGCGTTTGAGGAAAGTAATGTGAAGAGTCCAATGCGTGAATTAGCTATATCCAAGGAAGAAATTCGTGCAATCGCGAGAAAATTCAAACTTTCAGTACATGATAAACCTTCAAATTCGTGTCTAGCGTCGCGCATTCCGAAAGGAATGACAATTACATATGAAAAACTAGCAAGAATCGAACAATCAGAGATCATTGTAAAAACACTTTTTGATGTACGTCAGGTTCGAGTTAGAGATCATGGGGACGTTGCAAGAATAGAAGTTTACAGGGAAGAACTTCCCCAACTGTTTGATGTAACGAAATTACAAATCCTAGACGAGCATTTGAAGAAGCTTGGCTTCAAATATGTTTCGATAGATGCAAGAGGATATCGCACTAGAAATCTTGCTTTGATTAAAAACTAAAGATGTCCTCTTCAGATTCTGTCCCGTTTCCCATCTACCTAGATAACGCCGCTTCGACGCCAATGTTAGACGAGGTGATGACAGAAATGTTGCCCTATCTTAAAGAACATTATGGGAACCCGTCCTCTTTGCATAGATTTGGAAGGATGACGATGCGAGCGATTGAGAAAGCTAGAACACGCGTATCTTCTCTGATTGGATGCAATAGGAGTGAGGTAATCTTTACGTCAGGAGGAACTGAAGCTAATAATCTTGCAATCAAAGGGGTTGCAGATCTTGTTCGAAAAACGAATCCAGAAAAAAAACACATTATAACTAGTACAATGGAACACGAATCCATTCTTGAAGCCTTTAGAGATCTAGAGGGAAAGGGATTCGAAGTGGAATACCTTCCAGTGACGAAAGAGGCACAGATCGAAACGACAGATCTAGAACGAATATTAAACGATAGAACAGCGCTGGTGAGCATAATGTTTTCCAATAATGAAGTAGGTACAATACAACGTATCAGTGAACTCGCAAGAGTCACTCATCAGAAAGGAGGATTATTTCACACTGATGCTGTTCAGGCTGTCGGGAAAATTCGTATCGACGTCAAACAGCTTGGAGTAGATCTTCTCTCGATGTCTTCACATAAGATTAATGGACCGAAGGGTGTAGGAGCATTATACAAACGTGAGGCTTTGAAAATAGCTGCAATAATTCATGGTGGAGGTCAAGAATCAACTCTCAGATCAGGTACTGAAAACGTACATGGAATCGTAGGGTTTGGAAAAGCTTGCGAAATTGCTGCACAACGAATGGGGGAATACGAAACAAAGGTTTCAGCACTTAGAAACCATTTGATCGATAGAGTCTTGCATGAAGTACCTAATTCTCGTCTAAACTGCTCCACTCAAAATAGGATTGCCAATATTGCACATTTCACTCTTTTTGGAGTCAACGGAGAAGATCTAATCATTAAGCTCGACGAACTTGGGATCGCTGCATCGACAGGATCCGCTTGTTCGTCACGAAATCAGACGTCATCCCATGTTCTGAAGGCAATGGGATTCTCGTATGCGGAATCAACTGGATCTCTCCGCCTTAGTATTGGCATAATGAACACTAAGGTAGAAATAGATCAAGCGGTTTCGATCTTGTCGAAAGCGGTGGAGGAGTTACGAAAACTATCGCCATTTGATTAAGTGAAATTGTTTAGGTAAGCTGATACTATTAGAAATTTATGCTTAGCGCCTCGTCATCCGTAAAAACTGTCTGCACAGTGTCATAAACCCTCGATCGAGAGTCAAGCATCACTCAATTATTGCTACAATGTCGTTACGGCCTACTGTCATTCCTTTCTTTACTTTTATGTCTCGTATGTTACCATCCTTATGCGCCTTTATTGCCACCTGCATTTTCATGGATTCAAGTATTACCACCGAGTCACCCGCTTTGACGGCAGATCCCACGTTTAGTAGTATGTTTACTACTCTGCCTGGAATTTGGCTAGCTAAATTATTGTTTCCAACAGATGCCGTTGAGGGTAACGATTTGTAGAGCAAGTCAGCAAATTT
>JASHSN010000585.1 GCA_030038695.1 Nitrososphaeraceae archaeon | reverse complement strand
TATTAAATGTAGAGCAAAAAGGTCTAATTTCTATCATACTAGGCGAAGTACCAGCGTCAGAGACATTTGATCTATCGGAAGTGATGCGTGGAGGAACCGCTGGTAAGGCTTTGTGGAGTACCTATTTTAAAACATGGCAGGCAGTGCCACAATCTATTTCCAGAACATTGGTGGGAGAAACAAGAAAGAGGAAAGGTCTAAATCCAGAGCCACCCACCCCAGATGAATTTATAGATAAAGAGTGAACTTGGATAGATTCAACTTCTTTACAGCCATGCCGCTCCACTCATTTGGTTGCATTGACTTGGTGTGCCTCCCAAACGCGTCCTCGATGTTATTGGAAGATGAACGGAGGGGTGTGTTATATCATTCTGCACCTTCTATTTCCCCAAAGTAAAATTTAGTATTAACTAAACAGATAGATAAGTGTTCTGTAAAAAGGCTTTTAAGTAGTTATAGGCACTCTATTGTGAGTGGAGACGAGTCAATTGCCTATCGGTAGACAACGGTTCTCAATCCACTAAATTTGAGATGACAATAACATGTGTGGAATAGTAGGCATCTTGAGTAAAAAGGGTGAAAACGTTGTGCCGCTTGTTGGATCTATGCTCTCTTGTATGATAAATCGAGGTCCTGACGGAGCTGGAATAGCTGCTAATCGACGTGTAGTGCAGTCAGACTCTTTTTCAGATTTAAAATATCACAAAATTTCTGGAGAGAGCGCTTTAGGCCACGTGAGACTTGCGATCGTAGGTGGTACTTGCGGGCAGCAACCGTTTAGTAGCTGTAATGGACGACTGACCATAGAGCATAATGGAGAGATATACAATTATAAAAGAATTCGAAAGAAATTACTAAAACACCATAAATTTACTACTCAGACAGACAGTGAAGTTATCGTTCATTTGTTAGAAGATCATTTTAAAGAAGGAGATCTCCTGTATGCGATCAAGAAGACCGTTGCCGAACTAGATGGCGTTTACGCTCTTGTTATCAAAGACGAACAAACAGGTACTATGGCCTTGGTCAGAGATAGAATGGGTGTTAGACAGATCTATTATGGTGAAAATGATCGTTTAGTCGCCTTCGCATCTGAACGCAAGGCCTTGTGGAGAATAGGAATGCGGGAACCAACAAATCGAGTCTTGCCAGGCTGCGTAGTAGTTATTGAACCAAATGGACAGTTGAAAGAGATTCAAGTATCCAGTCCTCCTGTATTCCCACTGAGGATAGTCTATAAGACTATCGGTTCAGCAGTAGATGCATACGAAAGAGCATTGCTTGCATCAATGAAGAAGCGCACCCAAGATTTTGATAGAATTGGGATAATCTTTTCAGGTGGAATCGACAGCGTAATGATCGCATGGTTAGCCAAAAAAATGGTGCGGGAAGTTGTCTGTTACACGGGTGGAGTTCATGGCTCGAGCGATATTGTATTTGCACGACAAATTGCCAAGAAACTAGATCTTAAATTGAGAGTTAATGAACTGACAAATGACGAAGTAGAACAATTGATACCCGAGATTATTGACACTATTGAAGATACTAACGCTGGACAGATAGAGGTCGCAATTCCAGTCTATGCTGCCGTAAAGCTTGCACACGAAGATGGAATCAATGTAATGCTCACAGGGCAAGGAGCAGACGAACTTTTTGGCGGCTATCCATGGTATTCAAAAGTGCTTGAAAAAGAAGGCTACCAAAAATTACGCGAACACATGACGGAAGATTTGCTTTTGCTCTACAGAGAAACCCTGGAAAGAGAGGATAAAATTACGATGGCACATAGTATAGAAATGCGAGAGCCGTTTCTTGACATGAATGTAATCAGGCTCTCAATGAAAATGGATCTGAAATTGAATGTGAAGAGCGCAGAAGATACGTTTGGAAAGCATATACACCGGAAGTTAGCTCAGAAGTTGGGAATTCCTAGAAACATAGCATATCGTATAAAGGAAGCCGCGCAGCATGGTTCGGGCATGCATAACGTAGTCGATGCAATTGCTAGAAAACATGGGTTTGATGAATCTACTATCCCTAAGCGGTATCTTGATATCCTCAGATCACGTGAAAAAATAGGAAGCTCACAAAGGTATGGTTATCTATTCGAAAATGAAAAGATGTGGGTTGCTGAACCACATGTGCAAATGTATTTCGACAGCATTTCCCAGACACTGCCAACATTCGAACAAAACGTCGTGGCAAAACCATACAAAAGATAAGAAAATATCTAGAGATTCAGCAGGCTCTCCCTTTTATATATCTGCTGATATATAAGTGTGTGACCTGAACTAGGGTCGATAAATAAATTCTCAAGTGATGCATTTCCGATCGAATCATGGGAATGGACATTCCAATAAGGATAAATTGTTACTAGTAGATACTACAATTTTCTATACGTGAGCAATGGTTATTGGATTAAATACTCGAGTAGAATATCAATAAAATATGGCGTATGCACATCCCGAGGTTCTGGTTGATACTCGATGGGTAGCTGACCACTTGAAGGATTTAGATGTTCGTATAGCTGAAGTAGACTATGACCCAAGGTCCAATTATTCACTTGGTCATATACCAGGAGCTGTATTGTTTGACTGGAAACAAGATATTAACCATCCATTAAGTCGGAATATTTTGACTAAACAAGCCTGCGAAGAATTATTACAACATAGAGCTGGCCTTAACAATGATACGAAATTAATCCTTTATGGAGATTTTAATAATTGGTTCGCAGCATTTGCGTTCTGGGTCTTTAAGTATTACGGTTACAAAGACGTTAGACTAATGAATGGTGGCAGAAAAAAGTGGTTGGTGGAAGACAGAGCCCTAAGCAAAGAGATTTCGCAATATTCAACAGGAAATTTCAAGGCATTAGATGCTGATAATAGCATAAGGGTATTTCTAAACTATGTCAAGGAATCGTTAGGGAGGGATGAGAGAGTAGCAATGGTCGACGTTCGAAGTCCAAAAGAATATACAGGCGATATTCTTGCTCCGCCAGAATATCCAACGGAACATGCTCAGAGAGGCGGACACATCCCTGGAGCAAAGAACATACCCTGGAGTTACGCTGTCAATGATAATGACGGCACCTTCAAATCAAGAGACGAATTAAAGAAGCTTTATGAATCAAATGGAATAACTGCTAACAAAGAAGTAATTGCGTATTGCAGAATAGGTGAAAGATCATCACATACATGGTTTGTTCTCAAGTACCTGCTTGGGTACCCAGATGTTAAGAACTATGATGGCTCATGGACAGAATGGGGTAATATGATCGATAACCCCATAGAAAAATAGTTGGTTGTCATAAGGAACATCCTAATTGAGATATGACTATCTTTGGAATTCAACATAATTCCCGTGGTAAGGTGCTTCGCAATAGATACAATAAAAGACAAAGCTCTTGAAACAAGATAACAAACAAAGACAAGTAGGAAATCAAGGAGGGCGTGACCACACGAAACCTAACATTCAATAAATAGACGAGCCTTCTGGGCGGCGTGGAATATACAGAGCTTTGTGAATCAATATTTGCTCTGCACGACAATATACGTTATGCTGCTGTTGTGGATGATGCAGGGCTCCAAATTGCTGGTGGCATGCGCAGAGGCATCGATTCTATTGTAGACCAAACCAACGAGGAATTATATCTAGCACAAACAGCTCTTCGTAAATCTATGAGAGAGCGGTTTGATGAAAATATGGGGAAAGCAAGGTTCGCATATGTAGAGCGCGAAAAAATTTCGATCTTGACATTCTATCTAAATAAAAATGTTCTAATCGTAACGCTGGAACCTAATATAGACTCTCATACTGCCATTGATATCGCAGAAGATACGTTGGAATTGTTGCGAGCAAAGGCCCAAAACTGAAATTTGCATGTGTAGTTGTGTAGTATGTGGATCATGGGAGGGAGGATTGCCCTTTTGGTAACTAGTACATGGTGAAAAAATGTGCTGCCAAATGGCAACTCATCCTTTCAGATTATGCATCATCGTTAAATCTTCCTTGAACACTTCTAAATCAGGAGGAATAATGATGCCCACGATAGAATCCTTTAGAGATAACGGTTTTCCCGTTTCTTCTGAAATGGTTTCTTTTTTCTTGTTCCATACGGTCGAATTAAAATCCATAATGGATTTAGTGTATTTTGTTAGTTCATCATAATAACCCAGCGATTGAGGCAGTCGTTGTAGATGAATACTTTCGACAGAATAAATTTTTGTCCATAATTCCTCGGTAATAAATGGACATATTGGGGCCAACAGAACTAAGATTGTAGAGAAGCATTTGTGCAAAGTAAATATGGCTGATCTTTGCCCAGATGGGTCAGAAGTATCGTAAACGCGCCCTTTAATCATTTCTATATAGTGTGCTGCGAATATATTCCATGCAAATTCTCTTATTTCGTTTGCCGGAATGAAGAAATTGAAATTATTATATCCTTCCATGCATTCATCGATAAGCTTTGACAATTCACCTATAATCCATCGATCAGATGCCGAGAGCATAGTAGGGGTCTCTGAAATAACATCAAATGAGGATAGAAATCTGCCGATATTCCATAGTTTTGATAAGAAATTCTTTGCAGATGTTATTCTTCGTTCGGAGTAACGAAAATCGTAACCTAAATTACTTTCTGCTGCTGCCCATAACCTGAAAACATCCGCTCCATGTCTATGTATAATAGGAAGAGGATCGACCACATTACCTTTACTTTTGCTCATTTTTTCCCCTTTTTCATCTAGACCATATCCCATTATCCATGCATCAGACCATGGTAATCTACTCGTAAGTTGGAAGCATCGTAACAGAGTGTAATAAAGCCATGTTCTTATGATGTCTTTTCCCTGGGGTCTTAGGGTAGTCGGATAAGTATAATCGTAGAATTGCGAATTGTTCTTATATTTTGTGATATACAGCGGACTAATACTAGAGTCCATCCATGTATCAAATGTTCTATCTTCTCCGATAAATTCAGTACAGCCACAATTGCTACATTTTTCAAATGGAGGTCTTTCTTTCCACGGCCTATAATATTTTCCCTCATCTGGCAAATTAGGACACCTGCAGTTAATACAATACCATATTGGGACTTCTGTACCATAATATCGTCTTCTTGTGACCGGCCAGTCAATGACAATGGAATTAAGCCAATTAAGCAAAATTTGCCTGTGCATATCAGGATGAAAGGTGATTTTGTTTGCGAGTTCTCTTAGTACAGGTACATAATCGATTTGCTTTACATAGTAATCTTCAAGCGATATGATTTCGATTGGAGTCTTGCTGCGTTCACACATTGGTGTTCTGTGCATAATACTTTCTTCTTTTTCAATAATACCTATGTTTTTCAAGTCTTCGATGATTTTTATTCTAGCTTGATTGACAGAAAGGTTCGAATACGGTCCAGCGGCAGAACTAGTCCTCCCGTATTCATCTAATGATACGATTTCCTTTAATCCTAGTTCCCGAAAGATTCGGACATCGTTTTCATCGCCGTAGCTGCAAACCATGACTGCACCTGACCCGAATTCAGGTTTGGCTGATGGGTGGGGCATTATCTTGACCTCTCTATTGAAAATGGGTATTACGGCATGTTTTTCTACTAGACTTAAGTATCGCTCGTCATTTGGATTTACGATAATTAATTGACATGCAAAAAGCAATTCTGGTCTAGTTGAAGCAATAATAATATTATTATCAGTTTCCTTCACACTAAATCTTATGTAAATCAGCTTTGTTGGAATGGCATCGTAGACGATTTCGGAGTCTGCAATGGTTGTTCCACACTTAGAGCAATAATTATTAGGTCTATTTGCACGATATACAAGATTCTGTTTCCATAGACAAATGAAAGTACTCTGTGTTAATGCTCGAAATTTTTCTGAATCCGTACGATAATACTCCTCAAAATTACCACTTATGCCCAGCGTTTTCATGATTTGAATCATTTCATCTTCTAGATCATCGAGTGCATGAGCACACAGTTCAAGAAACTTTTCTCGATCCGTCTTCCGCATCACGATTTTATATTTTTTTTCTGTGTAAATCTCAACTGGCAAACCGTTTCTATCTATCCCTATTGGGAATAACACATTATACCCCATCATTCTGGAAGTTCTTGCGATCATATCTATTTGCGAATAATGAGCGGCGGCTCCGACATGCCACGGTCTTCCTGATGGATAGGGAGGAGGAGTATCGATCACAAAAGCTTTTCTCGATTCGTCCATAGAAAACTTGTAGATCCCAATAGTGTCCCATTTTTGTAGAATGCTCCTCTCCAATGCAGGATTCCATAACTTGGACTCAATTTTGGGTACCATTTAACATATCCATCTAATAGTTACACGGTTGGTCTTTCCATACGGTTATTAATGTATAGTTTGAATATTTGGTAACAATGGTCGATAGATTATTGCTGTTGCATGTAATTCTAATCACGATAATAATAATTTTTTTCCTATCCACACTTTCTTGTTCTATTTTCTTTACAATGGTCATTTTTACTTCAAAAGTATCCGCAGAACTAGCTGGAAATTTGATGGTGCTTGCACTTGTGCCACCTTCAATTCTAACAGTATTATTTCTGAATAAAGGTGTCGGCAAGCTATACGATAGATTACACGTCAAAATAATGAATTCGCCGTTGAGGAAATGACATTATAACGCATATTATACGGTCATCTAAGGGTACTTAATCCTCGTGGCAAGAGTTCATAGTGAAGACAGGGTCTTGTATTCCCATTGACCTGAAAGCTTCAAGTCGCTGTACGCATGCATAACATTGTCCACAATGCATGCTGGTATTAATATGACAACTCCATGTCAATTCAAGCGGTACTTTAAGATCGATTGCTAGGTTGATAATATCTTTTCTATTCATCTTGTTTAACGGAGTCACTATCACACAGGGATCTTGATTGTAAAACGAACGGCCCATTTTGAACAGCAAATTTATTTTTTCGATGTAATTCTGCGTGGCGTCTTTAAAAAAAGAACCATCATGACTGTTGTGACCTCCGACAATCCATTTGATATTCAGAAATTCGGCATAGTGTGCAGCGATGGAATAAAATATCAGATTTCTCGCAGGAACATATGATGACCATCTGCTATCGGATTGAGGACAATTGAATGTCTTATCTGCCTTCTGAAGATCTGAACATTCTCTAATAAAGGGAATATCGATCTTTAATAAACTTGGAATACATGCTCTCTTAGCCAATAGAACTGCAGCTTTTTTTTCCTTTTGAATTCTGCCATAGCAATTAAATGTAATGGCTGAAACATCTGTAAATTTTTCTTTTGCCCAATACAGACAGGTAGCAGAGTCTAGACCACCCGAGAGCATCACCAGTGCCTTGGATTCTCGCATTATCTAATCGTTCTTTATTTCAGCGATCATGTGGGCGCCCTTATTGACTCCTTCATAGATATATACTCCCAGTGCTTCGATATTCAGAGGCATTTTTGGAGCTAGCAACTTTATTATTTCAATTGAAAGAGTTTCTACCGTTGCTTCACCTGTCAATAGAAATGTCGTGAGTTTTGGCAATTGTAGATTGAAATATCCACGCGGCCCATCAAAAGAAATAAAATAATAAACATCATCTTCCTTTTGTAAGTATTTTTTATTAATGAAGAATTTGTGGTCGAATGCCTTTAGCGTTTCTTTAATTATGGTCTTCGCCTCACTAAAGTCTAGCACAAGGTTATTTGTCATCTTTCCAATAATCTCCACCATAATGGTAGCAGTATGCCCGTGTAAGACAGAACATTTCTCTACCGTCGGGAGGATATGTGCATAGTCGAATGCAAGTGAAGGATCTTCTATAAATATAGATCCAGTGTGCTGACTATTGTCAGAATCAAAGAAAAATAACGAGTTTAACTCATTCACCTTCGCTCCGTACTTTGACTGTCCGAGGGCAATGAGATTGATATCAGGCAATTTCTTTTTTATCAACATGAATTTATCCAAGTCAGCCTTTGAATCAACTATTTCGATATAACTGTTACCTATTTTGAAATCGATCTTCGTGGTGTCACCATCTCTAAAGTATAACTCAGCGTCATAATCGTAAGATATTCCTAGAAACGACAACAGTTTTGATATGGAGAACTCAGCCCTGCTTCGTAATAGGGTCCCACCATTATCAAAATATCTGATGTCTCTATCAAGCACAATCTTTTCCATAAGGAGAGTGAAAGAAGGGATTCACATATAAATTCAACCTCCTGTTGCAAATTTTGTCATATTTTATTTTTGGTTAGGGTATGTTGGGGGGCATAATACCCACACTGTGATAAACACCGTGAATAGTGTTTAACGAATATTTCAAATAAGTGGGTTGAGTATACGCAAACCAAGGAACTACCTTCCTTGTAGCTCGATATCCCTAGTCGATCTAAACGATTACGGTGGAACGATATTTCACTACAAAATTGCTTGAATATAAAGACTCCACCTAATCGTATGACTTCGTGTATGTATATCCAATTGTAACGTAGTATTTTGTAGCTCGCTCCAAATCTTGCATTATACAAAGATCTGTTTCGCATTCACAAATTGATTGGATGGATCTTGGGAGGCCTTATCGTAAAAATGTTGAAATGAAAAAAGTAGTATTTCCGATCTACTGCGATGAGTCAGAATTAAAGGGACAAGTTTTCATTATATGTGAAAGGTGGTCAAATAAAGC
Organism: Nitrososphaeraceae archaeon; assembly: GCA_030038695.1. GTDB lineage: Archaea > Thermoproteota > Nitrososphaeria > Nitrososphaerales > Nitrososphaeraceae > Nitrosopolaris. The sequence continues at coordinate 3,263 of JASHSN010000585.1, read as the reverse complement.
GCTGTACATTTCAATATTGTATAACATAATTCGATAGATTATTTCTTATATTTGATCTATTTTTCATCGTGCTAACTACACTAACCTAAAATAGATTTTTTGGAATAAACGGCCCATTCATAAGTGGTTCCACTTCGGAGAATAATGGGATATGATCTGCAAATATATAAACAATACTCATCGTATTCTAACCGTAAAATTAGATAAACGCATTATAAACTAAATCTAACTAAATTGAATTATACGTATAATACCATCGTAAGAGATCAGAGTAGAATCCAATGAATTTTTCTTATTAGGAGCTTAGACGAAGTTCATATAATATGTAGAGTGAGTGGTGAAGTTGCAATGCTTTATTCGACAATTATTTCGTTGTTGGCTATCTTTAATATAGGATATGAAACAAATCTTTCTCAAGTAACATCTATCAATAAGGTGTTTTCAAAAATTAATCCTAGCCAAATGAGCTGTGATTACAAGGACTGTACTATTGTGTTTGGAGATGTTAAATTTTGTTAATAATTAAATCCATCTCAACAATTATTATGCTACTCATTATTTCATCTATTATTACGAATTTTGCAGCGGCTCAGGAATCACCAAAAAGTATTGGGATTAAAATTACATCTCCTATAAAGGGCCAACTGATCCCACTGCCTGATAATGATCTGAGAATTAGCGGAATTGCAGCTCACAATGGTTCGCTTGCTTGCAATGTGTACATCATCGTAAATGATATAAAACCGTATCAGAAAGCACTTCCTACTGGCGATCATAATAACATAAAAGACTATTCAACATGGATCTATAATCTTGTACCATCCTACACTACAATCAAGATTGGGACAAACAAGATAACTTCGAAGCTAGCATGCCAGGGGAAGGATACTTCGCTAACACAGTATTATGGCATTAATGTTACGGGCACAGCACATCCAAGTTATAGTGATACAAGTAATAATAGTTTTAATAATAATAAAAAACAAACTAGTATAGAAAAAGAGAACGTACCAATATCGAACGACCGTATAAAGAGATTCTCGACTGCCTATGCCACTTCTCAACCCGTCACACTACTTTCTACCGCAGGTATCCTATCCTTATCTACTCCTCGATTTGATAAACACTCAAACCTCTCCACAAGACTGACAACCATAGCAGCTGATATTAACCTCAATAACAATAGGTCACCTGAATCTGCAATAGAACAATCGAACACATCAGCTGTAGAGACGGCTCAGAAAACAAATTTCGGTAGTTATCATGGTAATAATAACACCAAGTCATTATCGATTTCGTTGCACCTGGCCAAAGGCCCTATTCATGTTGGAAATAGGGAAAATCTGACAGTTGCAGTTACTGACAGTAACAATACTCATGCTATTCCCGGAGCTCTTATATTTGGGAAGATTGTAGATCCATCTGGAACATTTATAAAATTAGAAGGTACTACAGATAGGAAGGGAAAGGTTTTATATTCATGGCAAATTAGCGGAAACAACACAGGTGGCAAGTATAAGCTGCTAATGGAGGCATCAGCACCTGGTTACGAAAATAATTCAGTATCAAAAACATTCACTGTACTCCCTATTCGAACCATTATCTACAATAAAGACAACGGTATGACAAATGTATCGTCAGAGCTACGCAATAATCCTAGCAATGCTAATTCACGACCAATATTATCCTTGTTACCAAAAGCATACTCTAATCTTAATTCTCCGCTTATCTTTTCAAATCAAAACCCGCCTCCTCTTGCGCCACAGAGCAGAGTTTACATACCGAGCACTAATAATTTGAGTTATGAAAGCAGAGTTTACATACCCAGCTCTAGTCACAGTAACAATAACAATAACAATATGGCGCCCACTTACAATAAGGTTAGCATACCGAGTCCTAATACGAATAGTACCGGAGAACAGAGTGTCAATCCTATTCAAAAACCCATACCACAGAGTGTCAATCCTATTCAAAAACCCCAACTGCCAAATAATCAAGAGCCATTTGTAATGGCCACGCCGTTACTTCATATCAATAACGGCACTTACGGCACTTTGTCAGCATCCTACCAACTATCCAGTACGGCTACGGCTATTGCGGTGGACTTAGTTGATAGAATGCGTGTTATGGGGTTCGATTCTGGTTTGATGGGTTCGCCTTGAAAGCTTGATCTCATCTGCCTCTATTTGCCATTCCTGCAGTACAATATCTAGATTAGGACCATTAAATAATTTATTTGTGCGCATTTGCTATGGTATGTAAAACCGTTTCATTCCTAGGAATTTTCTCGATTACTTCACTCACCGTTTCATTCATAGCTGCTTCCGCTATATCACTTGCGTGTTCCGCAGTTCTTCGTATGTCCTCCAAAATCAGTTTGATATAAACATTTGTAGATTCGTGCCGCGTTGAGAAAGAAGTCTTTTCTTTGTCAAGGAATAAAATTATCTCATTCTCCAACGAACGTATTTCCTCCGTTTTATCGACAATGCTATCAGCCAAATAATAGTCTCTGCGTAGAAAAGCTTCGACTGAGTCATTGAGTAGTGCTAGTGATATTCTACTCATCTTATCTAGCTCTTGAGTAACTACTCTTGAAATTTTTTCTGTAATCTTGAGGCATTTATCTGCTATACCCGCAGCATGATCAGCCACCCGTTCGATACTTCGTACTGCAACACGATAACTCAGACTGTCAGACGGGCCACGTAATCCCATTTCTTGGAGTATCCTCTCGTTCTTTGTAGCCATTACGAGGTTTCTTAGTATGTAGAGACTGAATCTATCTACTTCATCATCTGATTTTAAGATTGTTCTCGCTAGATCATGATTTTGTTCAGCCAGAGCAGTCATTGCATCTTTATGCATAGCGACTGAAATCAAAAACATTCTACGGACAGCAGTATTGACTGGAAGTTCTGGTAAATTGAGCAGTACCTGGATCGTAATTAAATCTGATGCATCAGCAATTATTTCTGTTCCCACCAAATTTCTTCGTACCACCTCTCTGACCGCATCACGTTGAGGAGGATTTATCCTTCCACTCTTTGATTTTAAGTGCATAATATTATATCCTTCCAAATACATCGATACGACCTTACTTTTTAAAGAATTGCCACTTTCATCTTGTAGGATTAGTGTTATAACTTCGTCATTTGAAATAGGACTTCTTGCGTTAGGAAGTATAGACAAGGAATTATTGGCTTCACGAATAATTGTTACCGGATCACCGGGTTTAAGGTGCATCTCATTCATCCATTTTT
>JASHSN010000584.1 GCA_030038695.1 Nitrososphaeraceae archaeon | reverse complement strand
CCCTCAACTGCTATTCCAATGTCTGCTTTTTTCAAGGCGGGAGCATCGTTTACTCCGTCGCCGGTCATCCCTACAATATGCCCTTTCTCTTGTAAGAGTTCTATAATATGATATTTGTGTTCAGGAAAGACTTGAGCAAATCCATCAGCATTTTCAACAATTTTTTCTTCCTCTAGATTCTTGCCTTCTCCTTCTTTCTTATCCAGTATTGATGATGCTTCAAGTATATTTGTTCCAAGGTTCACTTCCCTGCAAATCTCTTTGGCAATAGCTATATGATCTCCGGTTATCATTTTGACATCTACTCCCATTGACTGAGCTGTTTTGATCGTTTCCTTTGAGTCCTCACGTGGAGGATCTGAAAGAGAGATGATTCCTGTGAATTCCCAATTTCCATTTGTATTAGTCTTTGCAACACCAAGAGAACGATATCCCTTGTTAGCAAGTACGTCCACGCTCGCTTGAACCTTTAAGACTATTTCTCGTTTATTGCCTGACAGCGAAAGAATAATCTGAGGAGCACCTTTGGAAACTTTGAAAGTATTGCCTGTTTTTTGATCTAAAACTGTAGATTCTGATCTTTTTGCTACGGGATCGAATGGTTCGAACGAACTCAGCCTATAAGAAGTATTGATACGTTCAAACACCTTCGAAGACTTGCATCTTGCAATAACTGCATTATCGATAGGATCATTATCTTCTTCTCTTGATGCAAGTGTGGCATATAGTATTACTTTTGATTCAGTATATGGATCAAATGCGTCAACTTGAGCTACACTAAGCTTGTTCTTTGTAATGGTGCCAGTTTTATCGGAACATAGAATATCTACACCTGCCATTTCTTCAATAGCCACCAGCTTGCTGACTATAGCTTGTTTTTTTGCAAGCATCGTGGCGCCAACAGCCATCGTAACTGATAGAACTGCAGGAAGTGCTGCTGGTATCGCTGCAATAAGCAATACAAGTGCAAATTGTAGAGTTTGCAGTAAACTCTCTTGTCTGAACATTGCTACCAGAAAGATAAGTACAATTAGAGCTATGGCAAAGGCAATCAAGTAATCTCCTATTTTTATTACTGCTTTCTGAAAATGACTTTTTGTCTTTGCTTCTTCTACCAGTTTTGCAGTCTTTCCAAAATAGGTCTTTGTACCTGTTGCTATAGCTAACGCAGTCATTTCTCCCTTCTGAACAACTGAACCAGAGTACGCATCTTCAGTCACATGCTTTTCTACTGGGAGAGATTCTCCAGTTAACGCAGATTGATCTATAAGAAGGTAATCACCTTCAAAAAGTTTGACATCAGCAGGTACAATATCTCCAAGGCGAATTCGTACTACATCGCCTGGAACAATCTCTCTAGCTGCGAGTTCAGTCCACTTTCCATCTCTTAATAGATGTGCTTTAGCAGCAAGTCTTTGTTTTAAGAGACTAATAGCGTTGTCAGCCTTATGCTCCTGCCAGAAAGCTACTCCTGCATTCAAAAGTAAAAGTGTAATAATTATCCAGAAATCTTCCCAGTGGCTAATTATTGCGGAGATGATGGCTGCTGTCTCTATCATCCACGGAATGGGACTCCAGAAATATCCTAGAAACTTTTTAATAGGGCTTACTTTTTTCTCTTGTATTTCATTATAGCCATATGTTTGAAGACGCTCTTTTGCTTCTACAGATGATAGTCCTTTTTGACTTGAAGATAATTTTTCAAATACCTCTTCTAAAGACATCGCCGGATCTCAACACACACTATATGTTGTCGTACTTATGATGATAGGCTGTGACCATCTCTCCTTAGGCCTATGCGTACGTCTACCGTAAATGCTCCCTTTCCTTCCTCTAATACCATAAGAGGATTGATATCAAATTCTTCAATTTCAGGAAAATCTGCAACCAGCTGTGAGAGTCTCTGTAGATTATTCGCTATTGCTTTCAAATCTGATGGTCTTTCTCCCCTTACACCTTTCAGTAATTCGATTGACTTTATCGATTCTATCATATTCAATGCTTCCCTTCTACCAACAGGTGCCATCCTAAAAACAACATCTTTGAAAACCTGGACATATATGCCTCCTAGACCAAACATAACTAGCGGTCCAAATATAGGATCCTGCTTTGCTCCTAGGATTGTTTCCTTACCTGATGCTATCATTTCCTGTAGAAGGACACCTTTGATTGTAACACCTGGTTTGTATTTTCTGGCGTTGTCAATTATTGTTTTATACGCTGCTCTTACCTCCTCGTCAGTTCTAAGTCCAATCTTTACTCCTCCTGCATCAGATTTATGAATAATATCTGGAGATACAATCTTCATCACTGCTGGATATCCCACCTTTTTGGTAGCCTTAACGCATTCATCTTCAGTACTTGCGAGGACACTTTTAGGAGTATTAAAGCCGTAAGCAGAAAGAATTTCATAACCTTCTTCTTCTAGTATGTGTGTTCTTCCTTCCTTTCTAGCATTATCTAAAATTGCTCTTACCTTCTCAAGGTCTACATCAAATCTTTCTGGATTATCCTCTGGTGCATCTATCCAATCTCTGAACCTATACATCGCTTCTAGAGTTCTTACTGCAAGCTCTGCATACATAAAATGAGGTATGCCGCCATCCGTTAGAATCTGTTTATTCTCAGTTCCCTCTGCAAGCCCCATTAACGCAGCAATCATTGTTTTGCCTGTCCCTTTTGATGTTTTAACAATTATTCTTGCTAAGTCACTGTAATTTAGTGTAGCTGATGGTGTGCACATTGTAACTACAGAGCTTACGTTTGGGTTTGACAATACCTCAGAAAGTACTTTCTCAAATCGGGTTGCGTCTGCATCACCTACTATATCAACAGGATTATTTGCAGATCCATATTGCGGAATAACTTTGACAATAGCTTCTCTTGATGCCGATATATCAGCCATTTTTAATCCATATTTTTCGCACATATCAGTAGATATGATAGCCGGCCCTCCAGCATTTGATACTATCACAACTCCTGTATTCTTTCCTTTAGTTGCATCGGAAGGTAGTGGTTGTTTTGAAAAAGCAGTAGAGATATCGAATAAATCCTGTAATGTATCCACTCTTATTACTCCTGACTGAGTGAATAATGCATCGTATATCTTATCGGAACCCATTAGGGCCCCTGTATGTGACATAGCAGCCTTTGCGCCTGCAGCTGACCTACCTGCTTTTAACGCTATAATGGGTTTTTTGTTCTTTTTTGTTATTTTTTTGGCAGTTTCCATAAATCTCCTGCCATCATGAATATCTTCAAGGTACATCATGATAACTTTGGTTTTAGGATCGTCTGATAACGTTTCCAAAACGTCATCCTCATCCATATCTGCCTTGTTTCCCATACTCACTACTTTTGAAAACCCTATTCCTTGGGCTATGGCATCCTCTACTGTAGCAGCACAGATCGCACCGCTTTGAGAAACCAAGGCAATGTTACCATGCTCTGGAGTAACCTTTAGGAAAGTCGCATTTATCTTATTATTTTCAGAGAGACTCATCACTCCAAGACAATTTGGACCTATGATCCTAGTTCCATATCTCTTAGAAATGGACTGGACTTCTTTCTCTAGCCTTGCACCCTCCTCTCCTGCCTCTTTAAATCCTGCTGAAATAATTATTGCACCTCCAATCCTTTTCTTTCCAACCTCCTCCATAACTGAGGGTACAATTCTGTTTGGAGTTATAATCACAGCAAGTTCAATATCTTCTGGAACATCAAGAACACTCTTGTACGCCTTAATACCAAAAACAGTCGTATGTGATGGTGTAATTGGATAAACCTTTCCCTTGTAGTCATTTCTGATGTTAGAAAAAATGGTTTCGCCTACACCTGGTTTTTCAGAGGCACCGATAATTGCAATAGACTCGGGTGAAAATAAGAATTTTGAAGCATTCGTCAGAGACATTGCGCAGCTATGATATCTTTATTAAATCTTAAATTTAATAAAGATGTCGCATGATGATGTTTCCTCTAAATATAGATAGCAATATCATTCATTTACGAGATACTTTTTATAGCGTATTGACAAACTCGTCACGATTTAATGAGAAGATATTTAACACTTTCTCAGAAGCGTATTCAGTTTATCTGAAGACAATTCTTGAAGGCAACAATATTTCCAAAGATTTACCAGAATTAGAAAAGATTGTAAAGAGTAGGATTAGTAATATATTCAACTTAAGACTCAGAGAAGAAGATTTTGTTAGTACAATTTCAGATACCGTTGCAAGTTATTCCACGCTATCAAAAAGCACAGGTTTCGGTCAAACGTACCAAAACTTCTCTATTTGGTGGGCAAACTGGAATAATAATTTCATAGAACCAGTAAGGGATACTTTTTGGAGAACACCTTCACATAAGATAGCGGAGCTAGAGAAATACTCCTTATTTCACTATGGGAGTATTTCTCCCACAGGTGCTACAACCACTGCTGCTAAGACATCTAACATCGCTCCACTCTTGATTGTGTATGCATTCATAAACAGACATTACATTCTTGATTTAGTTCCAGAGGTAAGTGTGGTAAGAAATTTGCTAAAACAGGGATTTGATATCTACGCTACGGATTGGGGTACGCCTTCTGCTTACGATAAAGATCTGACTATAGGTCATTTTGTAAATAGCTACATGGATAAGTCTGTCGACTTAATTAGAGAGACTACAAAATCAGACAAAGTGTCGTTGTTTGGTTACTGTTGGGGCGGAGATCTTGTGCTTATGTATGCAGCATTGCATCCAGAGAAAGTCAAGAATGTTATCACTATTGCCACTCCAGGAGACTTTAGTGTCGATGACACACTGTTGAGTATTTGGACCAAGAACATGAATGTAGAGGCTCTTTTGGATGCATTTGGAAATGTTCCGGCTGTATTGATAAATACAGCTTTTGAATTAAGAAATCCTATCGAAATTATTCATAAATATCCGCACTTCTTTGAACAACCACATGGCTCAGAGTCTACATTGGAATTCTTCGCTACCGAGACATGGTTATACGATAGCCCCCCTGTAATAGGTGAAATATACAGAGAATTTGTAAAGTATTGTTATCAAGAGAACTTATTCATAAATAATAAGATGAGAGTTGATGGTAATCGTGTTGATCTTAAAAGCGTCAAAGCACCATACCTTAATGTAGTAGCACAAAAAGACGATTTGGTGGCACCGCCTTCTAGCACTGCTCTGAATGATGTTGTTGGAAGTAAAGACAAAAGCATTATAGAGTTTCCCTCTGGCCATGTTGGCCTGATAATGGGCCATCGTGCCCATAAAGAGGTATGGCCTAAGGTAGGTGACTGGTTAAAGCATAGATCGTAGCACGTAGGCATGTTAGTTCAGGAATTACTTCAATAACCATCCCATTGACCTATGTAGAACGGAGATGTGATTGATAAATTGTCAACTCATAATAATAGTAACTCACACAAATCATCTGTTAATTATTCAATACTCGCTGTGAATGTGGGGATTATAGGCGCGGTATTTATTTTCTTTGCTATAGCAGCACAGGTCCCTGCTTCGACAATCTTTGCTCTCGATACCAAAAAATGCTCATTTGGCTTCAACATATTGGCATCGCAGGCTCAGATTGGAGTAGTCATGGTTGGCGGCATGATAATTAGTCTATTTTCTATATCGTCGGTGTTAGCTCTTTTACATCGTAGCATATCTGCAGCTATAGCAACAACAACCGGGTTTGCAGTTATGTTTGTTGCCGCAATAATAATTGTGTCGTCGTTAGCATGCAGGCTTCCCACTGATTTTTTTATATACATGATGGTAGCACCTTTTATTGTTATTATTGTTGTAATTGTAGGTGTGCAAATGTATTCCGAAAGAAAAAGAACTAGCTTGTGACATAGAAAGCGACACTCCGTCCATCAGTCCTTCCATCTATTCGTCCACCACCTATCTCTCAACTTTTCTAAAGGCCATTGTAGCAAAAGAAGCAAAGATCACAGTAGGAATAGCCAGCGCTTGTCTGCTGTGACTTGAGCTTTAATTCCCAGATCTCTATCAAGAACCGACACAGTAACCGCAGGATCAAGTGTCTTGATCGTTACAACCTGTCCTTCTCCTTCTTGTCCTACTACACTGCGTTTTAGATTGACTGGAGTGTCGATAGCAGATATCTTGCCATGATTTATTATAGCTATCCTATCACAAAGTTCATCTGCTTCTGACATGTCGTGTGTAATAATAAAGATTGTAGTCCCTAATTCATGAACTAACGGAGTACATTCCCGTAATGCACCGCATTACGCTGTACTCCTTAGGCTATTATAATGACATCGGCCCACTAACTAACATTGGCCAATGACAATGTCAGTTACTAAATCTGGAAACAGTTACGGCATGGGGGATATCAACAGTACAGGGATCATTTTAAAGGTTGAAAATCTCACCAAAATATATGTCTCTTCAATGGGTAAGGTAGTATCCCTTAGAAATGTCAACTTCTCAGTGAATAGGGGTGAATTTATATCTATTGTGGGTCCTTCCGGAAGCGGAAAATCCACACTGTTGAATATGATAGGAGCATTAGACAGACCATCTTCAGGTAAAGTATACATCAACGGAATCGATATTTTTTCATTAAATGATTCCCAAGTTGCAACCATGAGGAATACCACAATAGGTTTTATTTTTCAATCTTATAACTTGATTAATAGGACAACAGTACTTAAGAATGTAGAATTTCCTGGTATTACAGGCGGTATGAGTGATGATGATAGAAAACGTCGTGCTATGAAATTGTTAGACTTTCTAGGAATCAAGGATAAGGCCAAATACAAACCTAGTAATCTAAGCGGTGGTCAACAGCAAAGAGTTGCCATAGCTAGAGCACTTATGAACGATCCAAAAATGATCCTTGCTGATGAACCTACAGGAAACTTGGATACTAAAACAGGACGAGATGTTTTTAATTTACTGACCATGTTGTCTCATGAATTTAAGAGGACAGTAATCATGGTAACACATAACCCTGAACTTGCAGCAGCAACAGATAGGGCAATCCATATCATAGATGGAGCTATTGAAAATGAGATTGTTAATATTCAAACGTAGTAATAGTAGCCTTATTACTCGAAGGTTCATTAAAAGAAACGGAAACATAAACATCAGATGGAGAAAGGAATATAAAAATGACTGTTAGGCAAGGCATGCAGAGAAATAACAAAAATTTTTGTCACTGTTGGAGAAAAAAGTTTCAAGAAATAGCAGGCCTTTCATGAGTACAGTCTACAGAAAGGAAAAAAGAATCATGGAAACCTGAAACAGATTTTCATAATATCTCTAGATGCACTTAGGGAAAGGGAACTAAGGTCTATATTAACAAAATTGATGGTATTCGTAGGCGGTGTTTTGATGGTTGCAATCACTATCGGTAGGTTCTGACGGTTGTGTGAATATTAGCTGAATCTTATTATTCGATGACTCATTGCCAAAATCGTTTAGGATTTTTGATTAAGAGTTCAATTTTACTTGTGATTTTAAACATTTCACTTTTTATGTCTTGAGGTCTCTTCTAATTGAGTGTGATCTGCACTGCAATGCACTAAAGACCTACAAAACAAATATCATTACCGAATATCACTATACGATTAGGAACAATGATTCACTACTATATTTGAACTTTCATCAGAATAAAAGGAGTCGGAACTAAAGATTAATGCCGCAACAACAAAAAGAAGAAGAACAGAAAGATATTGAATTTCTGAAATCACGAAAGAGGATAGAGCTAATGGAGCAAGCGGTTTCACTTAAGAAAGCCAAAATAATAAGACAACAACAAATAGCACAAAGCAAAACTGATCGGGAGTATTTATCCAAGTATCTATATGACCAAGGGGAAGAATTTTTAGATATTGCAGAAGCTCAGTTTCCTATCCAAACAAGAACGATAGTTCGTAAAATCGTAGAATTGATTAAAAGCATGGAGATCAAGAATAGAATATCAGGAAGAGAATTGCTAGCATTATTCCGATCTGTTGGAGTGAACGTAAGAATTAATACGACCATCCAAATTGAAGATCACGGCAAGATAATTTCATTACAAGATAAACTAAAACAAAAATACGAAGAGTTGTCAAGTGATACCTAATCTTGCTCTAAACAATAGCTGGCAACTTCCAATCCCTAAACTGAAAGGAATTACAACAACTGCATATATTCAATAGGCAGAGATTTCAGGATAAACGAGTGGACAGGG
>JASHSN010000583.1 GCA_030038695.1 Nitrososphaeraceae archaeon | reverse complement strand
AGGTGTCAGTTACCACTTCTATATATGCTCCTGTACCATTTTGTTCAGCAGTTTTTAATGCCTGATCAAAGTCGCCGCATGTGGTGACGCGAGCCGTGAACCAACCATGGCAGCCAAGCGCTTCCGGTAACTTAGAGTAGTCCCATGAAGCTAGATCGTTGTAGGCAATGGCTGGGTTCTTACAGATGTTTTTGAGTGCTTACCAATCTGCGCCGCGATTTGCGGATCGGAAGCGAACCAGTCCAATACCCTCACTTGTAGATCTGGGAAATCATATCGTATGTTTTCTCTTGCCGAGTAAATTGGTCCCCAATTCCCAATATGACCATTAAGAAGCAGAACTTTCCTAATGCCGCTACGATAAAGCCATTCTACAATATCACGGATCATTCTTATCATGGTTTCTGGTCTAATGGAGAGAGTTCCCGGAAAGCCACCATGGCTCTGTGAACATCCATAAGTGAGATTGCGGGAACCCCTGTTTTTGCAGAGACTCTCTTTGCAACTTCCTAACAATCTATGGTGTCAGTAGCTAATGGTAAATGTGGACCATCTTTCCAATTGAATTCTTCCCATATAATTGCTTTACCCCTGTTGCTCATACTATTTGTTCCCGGAAGGTTCATATAATGCGTGTATCTACACTTCTAATATAAACTCAAGAGCTATATGACGATCCTCATGCCCCACTTAGGAAGTTGCTTTATATGATGTTAGGATATCCTAAGCTAGCCATCGGAGACTTTTCCTGAATACTGATTACGTTAGGATATTTCAATGAAAGGAGAGAGATAGGTGAAACTTGAAGCGGATGCAGCAGAACTCCAACGTGGAATTGACTCCAAGAATCCTGCGCTTGTGGTGCACCATCTATCCTGATTCTTACAATCTGTGAGTCTACGCGCCGTAGCCAGGTGTAAACCGACCTCCCTTCTTCTCCTTAATGTCTATTGTTGTTGTCGCGGATGTTGAAGAGGAACCGACGTCGGCATGTGCATTGACTGTGTATGACTTGCCTGAGTGTACTGTGATTAGCAAGTGATAGTTACCGGTCAGTGGATTAGGTTTTACCGTCGGACTATCGGTTAAACCAGTAAAGTCTATAGTAGCATAGCATACAGCACAGATATGTCCTGTAGCAGGTCCACAGGTTAGTGTACCAACAGAGTTCTTGCACCATGCTTTCAGCAGCAGCGAGGGATCCTGAGCCTGGATCCGCCCTTAGTGTTAAACTACAGTAGGCGAATGCTTGATTGGCTATTGGTTTCGTTACCACTACGGTTAGAACCATTGCTATTTTGACATTCATGCTATTAGTGATACACTATAACATCTCCAATAAGGATTCGAACTTTTCAAAAATTATGTATATTGGAAAGGTCGTACGTATACGACTTCGAGAATAAGAGTATGGTGCCCTTCTCTTTTTCGCAAATCCAGATGGATTAGAAGACTTTACAAGAAGAAATCTTTATACCGGTAAACAAATTACGCTTCAATTGAATTGATTAGAGATCATTCTTTGATTAGCAAATTTAATCAGTAAACACACGGTATTCCCATTTATCGACTTGCGGATGTTGGGCGCGCAGTTTTTGAATAATATTATTAACCTGAACCCCAGAGGTCATCACATAAGCAATTATTTCTTCATTATATCTTACTATGGTATTTCCTATTTGGTCTTTTCCAATAATATTGATGTATAATTTCTGGGGGTCGAATATAACTATTCCTTGCTCCCTGAACGATCGAAGTTCTTCTTGGGTAATCTCATTGGCCATGTAGGTCCCGATATAATCACATACGTCCTGAGTGTTTTAACTTTGTTCGTCGTTAACTATACAAACTATGAAGAACATTTAGTCTTACGATACAACTTAAACATAGTCCAAGGATCTAGCTGAACTTGTTGAGTAAAGATAAACACCACTTCAAACAGGGTCATGTGCCATATAACATAATTTAGTTAAGTTATACTTCATTGGTGTAAGAGCTGTCATGATTATGATTTGCAAGACCATACTCAGCAGTTATCAATACAAAACTGAGGAGAAACCATCGCGAGCTTCATTTGTGGGCCATGTTACTTGTCATATTCTTCGCTGCACCCGCGGCAGGCATGTTGCCTTTTGTCATATAAGCGCCATTTGAACTAGACATATTGCCTTGTGCGTTTGTTGTGTTGACATTACAGAGTACTACTGACACAATTGCAGTTAACAGAATCGTAGCCGTTATTATGAACGTTGTTTGTTAACGCATTAAATCATGTAAAGCAGGAATATAAAATATATGTAATTTTCTATATAATTCAGGTTGAATTAGATCTTCTGTTTGTGTATAGTCATACTACCGCATCTCTGCTTGCTCAAATAGACCTTCTTAATACTAAGACTATACCTGCAACAGGTACTGAGAAAGTGTTTCATTATGTTGACATTTTATAACTTCAACTTTCGCACTATGTAAGTACATCGGCTATTGGTAAAGGCGTTACTATGGTCCAATAGTTGGATAGATAAGCACACATCAATTGTTCATACAACCAAGTCAATAGATATCAAATCAGAACTTTTATAGACGTAGTTTGCGAGAAGGTCTCATGGTTGGTAACAGGGATCCTGTATGTCAATCGTGCAAAGATGAACCCGCAGAGATATTTCAAGAAGACTGGAATTATTGTTTGTAATGTTGGCAAGAACGATCGTAACCTCTTCAATAAAGCAGTCGTTCAACCACAATCTGAAGAACCGCGGGTACCACTTTAATATCGTTATAGAACATTTCTACATATATCAATCAAGACTAAATGATCCGCATGTGGGTTGCATCAAACATGGCCAGAACTTAAATTTCAAAGTATGATACGTCCGAAGCATGAACTATTTTACTGATAAATTTTCCTCCTTCTCTATTATCAACAATTCTGTATCCTCCTCTTCTAATGTGTAAGATTTTCACTTTAGCGGTATTGAAATCATCAATGTAGTATCGACACCATATGGTCTTATCATCATGATCAGTTTGTTTGGGCACTTCCAGCTAGTTCTCGACGTAGTACCATTATTTTCTATCTAAATTTATGAATAGAAAGTTTATTATTCTCAATTCGTTAACACAGTAGAGATGGCCTTTATGACAGATTCTATTCACAAATGACAAAAGGTACATTCGTTGGAATGGCCAGGGACAACTCAAAAAAATTTCAGTTTTCTATTAAAGATCTTATAAAATATAGAACTTGAATATTGTC
>JASHSN010000074.1 GCA_030038695.1 Nitrososphaeraceae archaeon | reverse complement strand
ATGGTTTGTTTACGTCCTCATCTTCTACAACAAGAAGATGACGCACTTGATTCTGCATCATCAAGTCAGCCGCGGCTTCAACTGAAGAGTTCGGGTCGATAGTTGCAATCGGAGAAGACATGATCTCTTTAATCAGAACCGTCTTACTGTTTGCGTCATGAGCAACTACCCTTCTCACCAGATCTCGCTCCGTGATTATGCCTACGGGCTTGTCATTGAAATCAGTGACTAGCAAGGAGCTCATATTCACGGCACCCATCTTTTTTGCTGCTTCCTGAGCAGACACGTTTTGAATAATTTTCTCGAGCTTTTTACTCATTACATCACGAACTGACATTGAAGTGGTCATGTGATATCCAAGTTCATTCTGAAATATAAGGGGTTTATTAGGTTCGCTACATTCGGATACAATTTGTTCTCATGGTATTCGAAACCGCCAGTATTGGGGGCACGATATCTTATTAGGAATATTGAGTAGTCATACCAAATTTATGGAAATAATACACTCCCTGTTTCCATGAAGCTGGAAATCGCGGAGACTAGATGACAAAGCGTGTCCAGCAATTTATGAGAAAACACCGTCTTTTGAACCTACCATGGCTTATTAACAATGTTTTTTATTCTGGATAGCCAGATAGGTACATGGAATTTATTGACATAGCGACACCGAATATCAACAAGCCGATACTTGTGGCGGCGATGCAGGATATGGGCGATGTCGGCAGCGTTGCCATACATTTTATTAATAAAAATCTTAACACAATACCATTTAGATACGTATCAGCTTGCTATCCAAACTATGTTATAGATCGAGGCGGTTATATCGAATTCCAACCAGAAAGATGGCAGTATAGTTATGCACGAGACGTAATAGTTTTTGGGGGTGGTGTAGGGCAGCCGCAAACAAACGAGGAATTGTACAAACTATGTCAAGATGTAATTGATATTGCTAAAAAATATTCGGTTCAACTCATTTACACACTAGGTGCATTTCATACTCGAAGGAATATACAGAAAAAGCCAAAGACATTCGTCACTACGACATCTCAGACATTAACAGAACGAATTAGAAGCCTAGGAATAGAAACTACGCCGCCTTCATCGCTCATAACAGGTTTCAACGGCTTAATCCTAGGCTTTGCAAAATTGAACAACATTCAAGGAATCGGATTGTACGCTGAAATAAACGATCCTCAAATACCACAGTACCGTTCAGCGAAAAGTGTTCTGCAATTATTGGAAAGACTGACATATCAGAAGTTCAAAGACCTTGAAGACCTCGACGCTATGGGAGAAGCTGTAGATGACGAGATAGAAAGATTAAAAAAATCCGACAATATATAAATGTATAATCATTTGAATTACCTAGCAAATGAATTTTGCAAAGGTGGTCGCTTATCACTCATCTATAGTTTTTAAATGTGTCCACAATCCAATTTACATCCTCCTCGGTTTTGGCGAGCCGGCCAATTTTAAGACAGTTCCTAATATCTTTCGATTTCATTTTCCACCACACTGCATTTGCTATCTTGGAGGCGAGCTCCGTCCCTACACCTTCCTGAACAAGCATGTGTGATGCCACTTCATGAAAATTTTCAAATTTATATTGTTTGAAGTGTAGTGTGACAAATCTAGATAACAATGGGGTTAACATCCGTTCCGTACCGTTGCTCGTTGCAAAAACCCACGTTTTGAGTTGGGTATTTCGTGTCTTCTGGAATTTTGTTTCAGAAAGAATGCCAGTTTCCATTAAACTCAAGAGTGCTGTCTGGTCTTTTATCCCCATATGCTCGATTTCGTCTATGATCAAGTACCTAGGTCGTCTTTCAAATAGATATTCTAACATACCCGACTTGGTACTGTGACTACCGAGAGTAAAGTAGGACCGTTCCAACTTCATGCACTCTAACATGAAGAGTGTCTTAGCAGAAGCAGGTGGGCCGACTAGTAGTATGTGAACAGGTTTCTGAGATGTGATTGACATTGCAAAAATTTTCTTAACATCGTTATACCCAACAATGGTAGAAAAAAGGCCTACAGATTTAGGAGAGATTTTAGAAGAGAAATCTAGAATATTCTCTTCCATCGTAACCGACTCGTTTTCTGTCAACACTACAAGGTTGGATATAGCAAGGAGATATACATTTTGTTGAGAATTTGTGCTGTCGAATTGCTCTACTAATATAGACATCGATTTATTATTGAAACTAATTGACTTCAGAAGTAAGTCTTGTCATTCAAGCTGAAACAATGTACTTTTGTATTTTTGCTATATTGGCTTGGGAACAAGCAAGAGGAAGTGAAGGAAACAAATGTAACCCAGGAAGGCAATAAGGGAACCGAGACCTCTAAGATAGATTTTTGCACTCATCTCCTAATGTCAATGATTATTATTACGACACAGGAGTAGATGATTCTTCATCCACATCCTTGAGTATGAAGAAAACCTGAAATAGGTACATTGTCAATTATTTCGGCCAACTCGCCTTAATAGAATTATTAAATTCCTTGTATAGAATATATTTATGTTTAGAAAGATTCTGAATGCTGAACGCTGCTGAGCTTGCCGGGGTAGCTCAGCTTGGCCAGAGCGTTCGACTCATAATCGAAAGGTCGCGGGCTCGAGTCCCGCCTCCGGCACCCAACTATAACCAAACCGTATGATCAAAAATAGGCTAAAATAATTTGATTGGTCATGCCGAAATATGTGCTATGGATGAGAATAGAAAAGGAACGCGCTTTTGAGGATCACGAGGAATCACGCCTAATCACGTTATCATCCCAAAAATTTTATTGTGAGCTATATTATTCTCTTATATAGATTGGAGTCATCTAGATCTGTTTACGTTTGTTTTCCTGTGCATGAGACAATTGAAATAAAAGAAATTTCTGATATCCCCAAGGCTGTTAAAAGGATGGTGCAGTATTATGCCGTCAAGAGTGATACCCATGAATTCAGCTATCGACTCTTGCTTCCAAGAGGTGAAGTATTAACCACAAAGGCCAAGAGGATTGGGCTCACGGCTCAAGCGGAGTTCCTGCTGGCTCTGAGAAGAAAAAACCTGAAACCGAACCTGAGAGATATTCGTTATGTTCACGATGCAGATCATTATGGCTGGATCTTCGTCGACCCTATCGTACATGATAGCTTCTGTTCCAGCCTGCAGTGTAAGAACTCGCTCGAAGATAATTCTTATAAAAATAAAACCGTTCCTTAGCTGAATTCCCAAGGGCCTTCGGAGGGATTTGAACCCTCCTCAAGCGGTATCCGTCGAAGGTCAGGTCGTCCACAGCCGCCTATACTAACCAGGCTATACTACGAAGGCCAACTAGGATGTTGCTCCTACGCTAATCACTGTATATAATTGTTAGATGGACTCGGCCGTATTCTGCTCGACTCAAAATCTTAACGATCTGTGACCACATTCTCACGGAGATCAGTGTTAAGCCACCTCATTGACGATGTGAGAAGAAATAAAGGAGATTGATCGTTGCATGGGCTTGACGACAGTTTCTATTCACCTTCGCGATAAGGATCGTTGAGTATACTATGAAGCCAGCATAGAACTTTCAGCTGTGATTTTTTTTGCTGCGTCGTAAATTATTTTGGCTACG
>JASHSN010000073.1 GCA_030038695.1 Nitrososphaeraceae archaeon | reverse complement strand
AACGAATAGATAATGTTAATCCAGATCGAAAACTTGCATCTGGAACTACCGCAGAACATGATGTGTTCGAAATTTAGCTTTAACTTATCACTCTCGGTTTGAGAAGAAAAGTAGATTAATTATATAATTTCATCATTATCTATTCTGGTGAATTCTCCGCAGTAACTATATTTATTGATATACGTGGTTATAGATTCACCCCTGCATGGGCCCGTAGCGTAGTCAGGATATCGCGGCGGTCTTCGGAACCGCAGGCCGAGGGATCGAAGCCCTCCGGGCCCGGGGTGTTTGTTTATCAATTTCAGTAGCTCGTGCTGGGAGATACGGTTAGTGAAGCATATGGATAATACGGAAGAGCTAACGCATAAGCATTTATTTTGGGAAATTCCCTATAATTCATCTCACATTTGAAAGTCTCCGACAGAACATCTGGGGTCGAATATGTTATTCGCGATATAATTTCATATGCGAGGAAATATGAGAGTACAGGAAAAAAGATAATATATTTGAACATCGGAGATCCAGTAAAGTACGATTTTCAAACACCTCCCCATATCAAAGCTGCATTAATAGACGCTGTAATGAAGGACGAAAACTATTACGCCGACTCCGAAGGAGTTCCAGAATTAAGAAAAGCTATAGTAGAGAAAGAATCAAAAAAGGGATTTTCGGTTGGTGATTCAGACGTCTTAGTCACTAATGGGGTTTCGGAGGGTCTTGATATGTCTTTGGCATCAATAGTTGACTCTGGTACAGAGGTACTGATGCCTGGACCTTATTATCCACCTTATTCTTCGTACGTGAAATTTTATGGGGGGAAACCTGTCGAATTCAAATTATACGAAGATGGTCGGCCTGATATGGAGGATGTGGTATCCAAAATCAACTCAAAGTCTCGTGCTATTTGTATTATCAGCCCGAATAATCCTACTGGAGAGGTTTTTGATCGTAAGGGTCTACAACAGATCGTAGATATTGCATCCGAACATAACTTATATGTTATTTGTGATGAGACGTACGACAGTATTGTATTCGGTGAGGAGTTTACAGGCATAGGAAGAGTAGCTAGGGATTCTCCGATCATTTTACTGAACGGTTTTTCCAAAGGATATTTGATGACTGGATGGCGTTGCGGTTATATATGCCTCAATAGCGATTCAAGAAAGCTCGATAGCTTACGAGAAAATATACCTAAGCTAGCACGAGTTCGCATATCAGCTAACCTGCCTGTCCAGATGGCTGCTATCCAAGCATTACGCGGCCCTCAAGATCATATAAAAGAAATGGTTCATAAGTTGTGCATACGAAGAGACTATATCGTAAAGCGACTGAACGCGATAGATGGAATCTCCTGTAGATTGCCTAGAGGCGCATTTTACGTCTTTCCGAAAATTGAGTTAGATCATCGTTGGAGGGATGATCGGGAATTTGTGCTGGATCTGCTAAATTCTACAGGCGTCTTAACCGTTCAAGGATCCGGATTTGGTACGCAATTTGGAGCAGGCCACTTCAGGATTGTATATTTGCCTAACGAAAATGTGCTTGAGGAGGCAATGGACAAGCTGGAGAGCTTTGTTTCATCTTCAAGCAAATAATTAAAAGTAGTTGGCACATAAGTACTAATAGCTGCATTTGCCGTCCATTCCAAAACCCGCTTGGCAGAAGAGAGATTCTGGTTTGACTATTAGAATGATCTTTAGTTTTGCAATTCTTACGCTATTGTATCTTGTTTTCCTAAGTGTACTTGCATATCTAGGAATTGGATTTATTCCCATATTGATAATTGCTTCTGCAATGATTTTGGCACAATGGTATTTCTCTGACAAGATAGTTTTGTGGAGTTCGGGAGCGAAGATAGTTTCAAGAGAGCAATACCCTGAATTACACGATTTAGTAGAAAGAATTGTTGCAAGAAACAACTTGTCCAAGCCACGAATAGCTGTAATAGATAAAGATATGCCAAATGCCTTTGCAACAGGCAGAGGAAAGAAAAGTTCAGTCGTCGCTGTCACCACCGGATTACTAAACATTTTAGATACGGAAGAACTCGAAGGAGTACTTGCCCACGAATTAACTCATATAAGAAACCGTGACGCTCTTGTTCTGACGCTTGCAAGTCTCTTCTCAACTGTAGCCTGGTATCTCATGCAGTTTGGATTCTACGGCGGGCTGTATGGCGGAGGCGGATATGGATATGGAAACGATAGAGACCGGAATGGTGGCGGTCTTATGTTGATTATATTGTTGGTTGCAATGCTAACTTGGGTTATCAGCTTTCTCATTATACGAGCGATATCCCGGTACAGAGAGTTTGCGGCAGACAGAGGATCTGCCCAAATGACAGGAAAGCCTGTCAAATTGGCCAATGCATTGATGAAGATTAGTGGTACTATGAAACGAATCCCAACTAAAGACTTGAGACAAGTTGAGGGTCTTAATGCGTTCTTTATCGTACCTGCACTATCTGGAAGTACAATAGGAAATCTGTTCTCTACCCATCCCCCTGTAGAAAAGAGGGTGCAAAAGCTCATGGAGATGGAGGCTTCCATGAGTTGAATTTTTTTAGGAGATTTAAGAAGCCTTTCAAGGCAAATTCTGACGCCATTTTTTCGCTTTCTTCTGCGTATATCACGTTATAAATTAAACTTGGTTTGAAAAACACTGGCAGGTCAGCAATGAGCATAAAAGCCGTCGACGGTATGCATTTTTCGGTTATGAGAGAAGACATCCAGCACTTTCTTGATGCGAGTAAAACAGAGTTTAATCTGAAGTATCGGACAGTCATCGATTCTTATGGATATCTTTGGGTAATTATTGAAGCAAAACATATAGAAGATATTCTGGCAGGAATAACTGCTATAGGCGATACGGTTTACGAAAAAGGATTTTCGGATAATCTGCTGGCTGCTATATTTCAATTCAGCAACAACAACATTGATAATAATAATTATAATACTGCTTATAAAAATGATAATAGCATCCAGTACTTGATTTACAATTATAAGCGCAATAATTTTTATCCCTTCATACCAATGGGTCAAAAAAATCGAGACACCGAGCAGGAGATGAAGATATTATCGGCGCTAGGACAAGAGATACCCTTTGAAAAGGATA
Source organism: Nitrososphaeraceae archaeon (assembly GCA_030038695.1). Taxonomy (GTDB): domain Archaea; phylum Thermoproteota; class Nitrososphaeria; order Nitrososphaerales; family Nitrososphaeraceae; genus Nitrosopolaris. The sequence continues at coordinate 5,952 of JASHSN010000073.1, read as the reverse complement.
TGGGTTTCTGGTATCCGATGTGGGATTTGCCTCTTTAAGGTTGGCTTGACCAATTGCTAAGCTTAAATCGATGAGCTATTGTCAAGGGGGTGAGCGGAACCTGGGATGATGTTGTTCGCGGTGCTTCACCATTTCTCCTACGTTTGAAGAACGTTTTGGGCATGAACATTGAGCCTAGCTTGCAATATTGTTTTTCATATACTCTTTTTATCCTTGTCTTACTATTAGGACAGATTCTTTTTTTGAAAGTTAATCGTAGTATTAATTACAAGTATTATAAACTGAATCTACGTTTTTCATGTTCATCCGGCGGGCCGTAATCTTCTCTCTTTCTGAAATAACCCCAATAAAGGAGAACGCCTCCCCCTATTAGCATGGCTACGACGAATTTCTCGTTGGTTATCTGTGGACTTGTGTAGTTATCAAGATAAAAGCCGAATGACAAATTGGTCGTAACGACATATAGATTTCTAAGTGCTATGATAACTGCCATGACAATGAAGAGTATTCCCATTGCAGACATCCAGTTTTTTCCACGTCTACTTTTTTCCTCTCCAGCTCGAAATTTCATAATCTACACTATTCGGATGCCTGGGTTCTTGATCTTATTTCTAGTGGCTGAGTTTAGTAGCATTGGGGTTAGGATTTCTGCTTGATATGTAATGGATAGCGGTCCTAGATATATAGCACGCAATCCGGCAATTTCAGAAATCAGATTATTGACTGTTGCTACAATGTCCCGATCATCTCCGCAGACGAAGGTGTCTGAATCGAGGCTTTCACTTATATTTTTGAGCCGGGCCTCAGAAATTGTATGAAATGCCGATACTATCCGAGATCTATACGGTATATTGTCTGCAACTATCTCAGCTGCAGGTTTCTTCGCCTCTTCTAATGGAATGTAAACAAATCCCGTTCCAGTCTTTGCCATGGGAACTATGGGGCTAATAACAATACAATCATCCCTAAGTTGTTTTGAAAGCTGTGTGCACATTTCTGCAATGTGCTGGTAATGAATTGAGAGTAAAAGAATGTCAGATGATTTTGTTACTCCCAAATTTTCACCACCGGTAATACTACCTGTCATACGATTTCCATAGGATTCCTTGGCAATTTTGGTATAAATTTTTGCTGCTTCGGTTGCCTTTTGAGCTTCTCTAGAACCTACAATAATATCATGCCTAAAGGACCATCTCAAAGCAAAACCTTCGCCCATACCGCCAGTTCCGCCTATTAGTCCTATCTTCATTCTAGATGGTTCACTAAACGTTTGGTTATTAAAGTAATTAAAAAACCCATCTGTCTTTATAGATTTCTAGCGAGCAGTCTCAGCAGTTTACAGCGAAAATTAATATTATAATTCGCATTTGATTTGACTGGATTACTTGCCGCTAGTCATTTTCATGCGTCATGGACAAGCAGAAAACAATGTTAACAAAATCCTAGTTGGGCGACATATCGAATCTCACCTGACTGCTTACGGAAGACAACAAGTAGAAGACACGGCGAAATACCTTCAAAACGTTCCGATTGAAAAGGTATATGTGAGCCCTGTAACACGAACTGTAGAAACTGCAAAAATCGTGAGCAAGATATTAGGTATAAGTTACGAAATCGATGAACGATTATACGAGATTGACCTTGGCAAGTTGGTCGGTATGAATTACGAGGACATTATCCACAAGTACGGAAATTTGTTTCTCAAGTTTTATGCAGAAAGCGACAACTCGCTCTCGAATTACGGTGTGGAGAGTTTCACAGCAGTGAAGCGAAGAATAAAGGATTTGATGGATGAAATCACAGAAAAAGAGCATGATAAGAATGTGCTAATGATCACGCATTTGGATCCTATCAAAGCTGCGATCTCTTCTCTGCTAGATTTGAAACCGCAGGCTCTATTTCATTGGCATATACGCAATGCTTCGCTAACAATCCTAAAGCATGAAAGCAGAATTTATTCTCTATCAGGAGTCAATGTAATGAGCATGCACAGGTACCTTAATGAATAGTAGTAATAAATAGCGCTATTTCTCTTCACAGTATATATAATACCTTGTAAGATCTCAACTGAACTCGATATCAACATCATGATCTATATCGCTGGAATAATGAGTTTATAAATTGCAAATCTCGTCTCCTTAAAATAAACCAGATACCTGCTATCAAAAACCTTAAATTATATACTAAAAGATATGATCACATACATATAGAGGAGATATGATGGCCTCGAATTTAATTAATTGGCGGGCAGTGATATTTGCTATGCTCCCAATTGTCGCCATAGCTATTCTCACTATAACTATCACGGCTGCATACGGTCAGACCACTGCTGTTGCGAACGGTCCCCAAAACTACCTAATTAGGAGGGTAGAAATCTGGGCCCTGTTCTATAGAGGAATGGTGGCAGCATTCATCATCGGCGCCCTTGTACAGGGCGCCACAGTTTACTGTGCATGGAGGTTTAGAGAATCCAATAGGAAAACTTGGCCGCCTACCTCAAAATCATCTGAGGACATGAGATAATGGCCAGCCATAGTATGTATGAATGGATCTATGTGGGTGTCGTAATTGCCCTCCTGTGCTGGGTAGGTGCTGATTCCTGGAATATAGAGCATATGTTAGAAGCCGTGCCCCCGAATGCAGAGGTTATAAAAGTTATTGGTCAGCAATGGTTTTGGACCTTTCAACACACAGATGGTACAAGAGAGGTTGGACAGCTCCACGTAATACAGGGCATTCCTTATAGATTTGAGATCGTATCACAGGATGTTATCCATTCATTCAATATTCCAGACTTTGCTGTATTAACTGATGCCGTGCCTGGAAGAATAAATACCGTGTGGAACGTATTTGACGTTCCTGGTCAATACCTAATTCAGTGTAGGGAATATTGCGGCCTCCTCCATTACAATATGAGAGCACAACTGTTTGTTCTGCCACCTGGGCCCAAAGTAATAGACCATGATTCAATTTCCCAGGTGGCAGCGGCAGCTTCAGCAGCTGCTAATACTGCTACCAGTGCCTCTGCCGCTAACACTACTGGGGGCGCTGCTGCTGCCGCAACATCTACCGCCGGGCCCAAGTTATCGATCCTAGCTGGTGCTTCCACTCAAGGCAATCCTGCTTATGCTCCAGACACGCTCACTCTTAAGAAAGGTGATACAATACAAGTCACCAATAAAGACACAGTTCCACATACAGTTACAAATGGCAAAGATGCAAGTGATCCAACTTCGGGTAAGCTCTTCGATACAAGCATAATCAATGGAGGCTCAACTGCACAAGTTTCAACAGCAAAGCTTAGCGCTGGTGACTATCCATTTCATTGTTCAATACATCCGTACATGACTGGACTACTGAAGGTACAGTAAGCCTAACATATTAAAAGAGAGAAGTCTCTTTCGAATTCTACGTGGATAGAACAGCTCTGTATACTAGACCCTTAAAATTTTTCTTCCAAGATGATTTGATCCCTCTCTTATGAGATAAGATAAAATTGCAAACGTATGTGAGTTTACGAGAGAAGGTCATACTTGTTGATTGACCGGAATAGGTTGGAACGCGAATAAGTTGAAGTATTGTCTTCGGGCTTCAGAGTAACTAGTTAATAAGATATACCGGAAGATGAAACGTGTAGCTGCGTAACGTCCATTTTATGAAAAGGGAATAAGTTATTATCCAAAAAACGGAACTGAAGGTTTCGAGTTTGAATTAAAGCATTATATTTCCATCGTGTACACATAGTAGAATCGCCTGAGGTTCACTTTCAACCGAATGCCATTACCAAAACCAAAATACTTTTATTTACAATGATGTCATAAAAGCCTAATAAACAGGTGGTATGTGTAGTGGTATTAGAAGTAAAAAGGCCTCGTCCGATGTGGGAGATTCTCTTTTCAACTCATCATACTGATATCGGCCTTTTGTATATCATAACTTCTATGACATTTCTTTTCATGGGTGGAGTCTTGGCACTTAGTATTAGGTCCGAACTATTCCTACCAGGTTCGCACTTTCTTGGTATGGGACCGAATGATTTTGAACGAATTTTTACAACCCATGGATCGGATATGTTACTTCTTTGGGTTATTCCCTTCGCAGCAGGAGTAGGAAATTACTTAATCCCAATATATGTTCGCTACAAGGATATGGCGTGGCCAAAGCTTAATGCAGTTGCATTTTGGATGATTCCCGTTGCTGCTGTTTTAATTTGGGTGGGCTTTTCTGACGTAGGCTGGACGGGTTACCCGCCATACTCTGTTATCCGCGCTGCTGGTCCTGCGACGGATATGTGGATCTTTGGTATGAAGATCCTTGGTATCTCTTCTATACTTGGATCCGTGAATTTTGTTGTAACAATCCTGAGATGCAAACATCCTGATTTGCCTCTTATGAAAATGTCGTTATTTGCCTGGGGAATATTAGTCCAATCGTTCCAGATAATAATCGCTATGCCAACATTTTCAGCTGCCATGATTATGATGTATACCGATAGACTAGGTATAACGGGCTTTTTCAATCCTGCAATGGGCGGGGATCCAATAGCCTACCAACACTTGTTCTGGTTCACATTCCATCCAGAAGTTTACATATTCTTATTGCCAGCTATAGCTATGGGATATGAGATATTTCCCAAGTTTTCGAGAAGGCCCATATTTAGTTACCAGTCGGGTGTGGTCGCCTTTGTTATGCTAGGGGTAATTGGGTTTGCATCTTGGGCACATCATATGTTTGCGACAGGTATGAGCTTCACAGAAAAGACAGTTTTCATGATCGGTACGCTTGCTGCTGTCCCTGCCTCCTCTATGCATGTATTCAACTTTATAGCTACCATGTGGGGAGGAAGGATCAAGTTTGCGGCTCCTATGCTATTTTCAGTAGGCGGCATAATGTTATTCTACTCAGCAGGAGCCGGTGGTGTGGTCAATACTGCTATTCCACTGGACTTTCTAACACACGATAGTTATTTTGTAGTTGGTCACTTCCATCTGTTTATGATGGGCACAGTGACTATGATCTTCACAGGCTTCATCTATTACTTGTTCCCGTTCATTACCGGTAGAATGTACAAGGAAAAGCCAGCACAGATACAATTTATAATGGCAATGATAGGCATCTCGCTTGTCTTTGGCACCCAACACATGTTGGGGTTGTATGGACAGCCTAGGCGTACGTATGACTACACTCCTCTGCCTCAGTTTATCATAATGAATCAAATCGCAACGATTGGAGCATGGATGATAGGACCTGCATGGGGATTATTCCTAATTAATCTTCTCTACAGCTCAATCAAGGGAACGCCTGTAACAAACAGAGATCCTTTCGGTATAGGCGAACAATATTTCAACTATGCGAGAAGAGAACCCCATTTGGCGTAGGCGAACGATACTATGAGTACACGCGACGAGGAATCCATTGTTAGGACTAGTGGCAAGAGGCTGGCTCAGGGTATGGCTATCTTAGTGGGAGTGATGGCTGTAGGTGCTGCTATCGCGGTGCCAAATTGGCATAATTTTGCGAGTCATCCCCCGCCCGTATCGCAGATAGCATTAACACAGGCTGGCTCAGTAGGCGGAAATACTGTTGGCGCATCAGCACCTGCAGCCGCACCTTTTCCGGGCACAACCACTGTTACTATTTTACCCGGAGCAAGTGTTCAAGGAAATCCCAATTTTAGTCCCAACAATGATCAGGTGCCACTTACCAATAAAATTGTCTGGGTAAACAAAGACACAACACCGCACACTGCTACCTCGGGCACCGGAGCATCAGATCCTAATTCAGGAAAGATTTTCGATACAAAAATAATAATGGCCGGTCAGAATTCTCCTGTCCAACATCTTAAAGGTGTCAAGGTGGGTGATGTTGTACCTTATTATTGTCAGATCCATCCTTACATGACCGGTAAAATTACAGTAATCGCTGCAACTTCTAGTTCACCGGGAGGAGGGG
>JASHSN010000582.1 GCA_030038695.1 Nitrososphaeraceae archaeon | reverse complement strand
GATGGGGCAGAGAAATACGAATCATTTGTCAATTCATATAACTATGAAAGAGAACACGGTGGAATAAATGGAATGACGCCAGCAGAGAAGTTCATGAAATGTTTAAAACAACCGCTATTGATACACTAAAACAAGACAAAAAGTGTCAGGCATGTGGGTACATGATTTTGTCAACCATGTCTGGAAGTACAACAATTTATCAACTTCTGTAGGAATGTTAGTCGATTGTACATATTATTCATGGTCTGGACATCCATCCTTTTCATCCATTGTAGTCTGTAATCCCGGGTTGAGCTAATCAAGTCATCTGTGTATTCCTTTTCGTCCCTTTGGTCTTGATGAGTAAATATCCTGATTATCTTGGCTACCAGGTTGATTCCATCCAAGTCGAAGGAACCTTCTAAAACAACTTCTCCTTTCTTTGACTTCGGGAATTTGTATGGCTTACCCCTATCCTGTACTTTCCTTGCTTTCCATGCCTTTCCAGTCTCCTGTATATCTTTTTTCTTTATCTTTCCTTTCTTAACATGGCCAACAAATTCCTGGGCTATCTTCTGCGGGAGGTCTTTTACCTTGGCAACCTCAACTTGGACTTCTGGGTCTTTTTTCATCTTTTTACCAGTAAGAAACCAAGCCTTCCTCATCTGTGGCTTAGGGTCATGTATAATCCTTCTCGCTTCTGGATGAATATCCCTATACTCTTCTAGGTAACAACGTTGTGTAAATGCAGGTATTCCAGATAATTTGTGCTTAAGCACAAATTCGAACTCTTCGGGAACAGGCACAGTTTTGTTACCAGCTATACTAACAACATTCGTTATCACATACTCCTCGTCTCTGAAATTATGTTCTGCATACACTTCAAATATTGCCTGTGCGATGTCCTGTCCAATGGTCATAAAGGCTCATCTGCCGCTAACTCATACTCTCTGCACTCAGCCTCAATCTGCTTCTGGATTTGAGGCCAATTGACGATGCGACGATTCATTTTCTTAACTTCGAGCGATGTATCAAACTCGATTATTGACGTATTCATTTACATACACCGATTATACACGGCGATCCTGAACCTTTCTACGCACTCGGTATAGATTTGCTGCTTGAATTTCTCCCAGTCTACAATCTTGTCGTTATCGTTGTTGTGACCATTTTCCTTTCTTTTCTCAACCGCTTCGATTCCCTCATCGAAGATCACGGTTTGTTTTATTGTGTTCATGTGGATATATACATTATTCCCCATATATAGCTGTTGTGTTCCTGTCGAACACAACATATGAATTACTCGGGCGGTGTGATTGGATAGATTATAGCAGTCACTGAGCCTTTTACAAACATATAATCCCGTACACATGGTCGATACGCAAGAGGGATTTCTATGTACATTCTATTCACACTACCACGAGGCAGTATCTGCCTAGCTCTTGCAATCTTGGCTGCAAATGAGAATATCTTTTCTTGCTTGTCGTTTTTTAACACGACCTGTACAAACTCATGCTTGAATTTCTCCAAGTCAGCATGGTATAATGATGATAATCCGACAAATACTCTCTGTCGTCTTCTGAATAATTGTGTCTTTATCTTGAGTGGAACTGATTTTATTGTCATCTGTGGCATACACAGTTACCTATATCCTCTCACGTATTAAAAAGTATTCTATATGGACACATATACGCCACAGTAGCCGACTGTGTTACGTACTGCATCTTTTGTGATACTACCTACTCAACGTAGAAGAGGAATACCAGTAGGACGAGTCTAAAGAGACATTTTATCTACACATCGTCGCGTAAGGAGAAAGAAAGAAAAAGTATTGAAGAAAGGGCTAACACGCGCGAACTAACCTGCTGGTGCTAGTGGTGGCATTATCACATCCTCCTTCAAAATAAAAATAAACGAAGGTTTTGTTTTATCCTTCAAGTATATCTGTATTTTGTAGTCGGTCACCAAGACATCATCTATCTCGTTACCAGATATTGTAGGATAACGGTCTGAGTCGTCACTGTGTATGTGTCTTACGACAACTTCCGGACCACTATAGGCCCAATTGCGTTCGTCTCCAGAGAACATTGCTTCTCGTGTCGCCACCTCTACAGTTTTTGGTTTTTTGGTGTCATGCACCAGTTCTGCTGATGTCATATGAAATTTCTCCACATAGGTCTACATGGATGATTTACCTACCTAGTAGCTTTATCGGTGAGTTTTTGTTGACATTTAACACCAGAATCTACACTTGTGCCAACAGATATCAAGTAGGGACTTCAGGGACTCAGGGACACGCCAAAATGGAGGTCCTCATTTGAAAAATCCCAACACGAGTCACATCTGTAGGGGGTCCCTAGTGTCCCTAGTGTCCCTACTCTACTTATATTTAATATAATAATGGATATAGATATAGATACTATTATCTACCTTCCATTATCTTGTAAATTCTTCAAAAAAAAAACAGGGACCCCGTTTTTGTCTAAAGTCCCTAGTGTCCCTGATTAACCGGGCCTTGATTAGTGTTAAAAAAAATAGAAATGGAATTGGGAGGGGAGAGGCTTCAGTCCGACTTGGAAAAGAATCTTTTTAAATCATCTACAGAGCATTTTACAACCTTACATCCATCAGATTTCATATACGCCGCACCTGGTATTGTATCTTCGAGACTATGGAGGTCTATTCGTCTAATTCCAAACCTCTCCAACTCTATAATTATCTGTCTAGAGAATACAATTCTATCATCTCGATCTTTCCTTACACATGTTATTAGTTTTCTATCAATCAGTTCGACCAGCCTATCTATAGTCTCTGGATATTTGTCTAGAATTTTCTTCTCACCTTGTCCGATGCCATATTCTCCGCGATTAGTGTCTAAAGATCTACATCTGTCAATAATCCATGATTCTAAAGCACCCAAAATATCGCCCTTCTTATTTTCTATAGCATCTAACATCTGTGTTTCATCAAGGTTCTTACTAAAGAAATCAGGTAGTTCTCTTCCAATTGATTTGTAGATAGTATCCCAAATCTTTCTAGATTTATCAAATGGTGTTAATGTAGCATCCAGTATTATTTTCTGGAATTCATTAGACTCCATCACCAATTTATTCCTGGCATGACCTAATGCTCTGCATCTAGAGAGATTAACAGATAACCATTTTTTATATTCTATAGATTCTAGACTAGTCTGTGAGTGGACTTCTTTATCTGGGAAATTTCTAGTTTTGACCCTCTTTAGGTATTCTGGATTTGTAGGCGTTGGGTCATTACTAGTTAGAAATAGAGGTGCCATGGATGTGATATATTCCGTTATTCTATTCTTATCCAGAATCTTCCTAAACTTGACAACATCGACAGCCGTAACAATATTCTTTACAATATCTTGTCTATCTATTATATTGACTTCATCGAGTAATTTAGGGAAAGTGGTACCGTGGACAGTTTCTCCGAATCTAACAGTGTTATCGATATGGTTGATATTAAGAATAAAATCGATATTTGTCTCATTACCGTCAATAGCTAGACCTATCTCCCCCGAACTACTCTTTCCAGTATTAGGTGGTCCGTCAAGATGCACCCAGTATAGTAGGGGTGCTTTTATTATTTTGAAGATAAAGGAAAGTGGGGCTATCATGAACCATAATAGGACGTGAGATAATAATTCTTCACGGTTCTTATAGTAGGGTAGTAACTCTTCAATGAAATTCAAAGCGTCTGTTACGTCAGGAAATATTTCTGGAATTTTTATGTTGCTAGAGATTATCTTTTTATTGTTATCAACAGGGAAGAACCCTGTGAAATCCATGTTATCATTAACTTCTATTAATTTAGCCTGTTCAAATCCCTTTATCTGAGCCTGTATAGCTACATCAATTCCTTTTTCAGTTAGAGCATTCCCATTCTTTAATATAGCAATTATCTCAGCGAGGGTCTTATGTCTTAGAGTAAAACACCCGCTAGGTTCCATTCCTTTAAACTCAATAGTGTATCTGTCTTGAGCTTCTAGAAATGGTAGCGGGTTGATATGCCGAATAATCTTGACAGGTTTACAGGCCGTAAAGGTTCTGAGTTGTTGGACTTTTATTTCTGCTTCATTTGTAAACTTATCAACAACAGTCTTGTATTCCACCTCCGCAATTTTACTATCTAATGTTCCAACAATAAACCGCTTAGGATTAATCTGGTAAGATATACATCCAGGTGTATTGAATGGATTGGTTTGACGAGATTCTTCCTCCCTTTTGTCCCGCTGCTCCTGTCGTTCACCCTGATATTTTCGCTTGATACCTTCCCAAAGGTCTAGCAATTTTTTGGGATTAGCATCTATGTAGGCTTCTCTACCTGCTTGTACGGCCTTCTCCTTATCCCAATCCACTACCCATTGAAATCTTTGCTCATCTGACATCTTATCGGGGGCAAAATCACCTTTCCACCGAAAGTAGACTGACATCAACATCGTTCTTACGGCAATGTGAACAGAGCCTTTTGGTACTATGGTTTCGGGTTTCTCTAATTCTTCAACGTATTTACTAACCCCATTGTCGTCATCTGATAGATAACTCGGAATAACTGCCTTTATCCTGCTTTCAATCTCTAATTTCTTGATATTATCAATGACGGCTATTTCTTTTGTATTATAAGGCTCTATGAGATTTCCGTCAGCATGATAGCCGCATACGCAGACTAGGTGAGGTTTCTCGCCGTAGACTTCAATGAATTTGTTTTTATCGCTTCGGGCCAAGTCCTTTAACGGTGACTTTGATATGATGAAGACGTGAATGCGTAGTCTGTCTTTATGCCATTCAACCCTAGTCCATATTGCTAAACTATCAAGGTTATAATCTTCGCCACACCATGTCAGAAAAGCCTCAAGAGTGTCAAAATCTATGCAATCTAAATAGCATCCTTTATACTTGCCACGATGTAAAAAACCGGTCCTTACAGCGAAACCGTAATCGTAAAGTCCTGCCTGTAGGTTGGATTTATAATCAAATTTAGTGTCGTCGTCTATCTGCCACTTTAGATGGAATGTTTCTTTGTTGATACTATCATACTCGATGATATGAGCGCCTGTCTCCCCAGTCCAGAACTCAACCCCTTTTGTTACTATGTCAAATGGCGTTTGACGCTTAGGGAGTTTCTGTGTCGGTTTTTGTTTCTGCTCCTCAACAGTCAACTATAGGTACTCCTTCCTGAATCGAATGAGATGAAGACTTATCTCTAGAACAGAAATGCAGATAAATGGCTAATCCGTATATCATTATGTTCACTTCTTTCTGAGAGGCGGTGAGCAATGTAATTGTGGGTGCATGTTGGAAACATGTAACCCACTCGTATCGTGTGGCAACTGCGTGCTCGAAACACGCAACCCACTCCGTTTATTTTTTGACGGTTCATTTTTTAATAGCTGACTCCAATCTTCTGTTTCAATAAATCACGATTTTTATCTACATAGTCTTTAGTTGCTTCAGCAAATATCTGGTGCATCTTTATGCCTTTCTCATATGCGATTTTCTTGAGATCCCAATATAGTTCGTCTTTTACCACGTAGTGTGTCTGGACCATACCTTATTATTTCTCCACTCCAGGCATGATATGTTTCTGCATATATTCCACAATAGCTGTTCTAATCAATGACGACAATGTCATTCTTTCTTGAACTGCCAATCTCTGCAAATCTTTCTTGAACTCTATATCAGTCCACCAAGTGATCTGTTTCAGATTATCCGGTTTGTACAACATGTCTATTTACAATCTACTACTATTTAGCTCTTAAGTCTGAATTAGGCTTCTGAGATTCTATCTCTATCTGGTTAGCTCTTCTTCTGAAGGCTAGCTCGCCCAGGAGGCGACAAATGAGATCTGAAAAACTTTCCTTAAACCTTCCTTCGCAGCT
>JASHSN010000581.1 GCA_030038695.1 Nitrososphaeraceae archaeon | reverse complement strand
TTGAAGTTATCACTCTTTCTGAATATGAAAAAAAGGTCGATACGGTCTCTGACTTGGCCTATGAGTGAATATTCATGGTTATGTATTTTTACTGCATCCTTCAATTTCCCTGAGTTGCCGACAGGATTCGCTGCAAGAACAAATGTATCTGAAGCTTGTAGTTTGGCATTTCTACCCCATCTACCCCAAGTTATCTCCCCTTCTTCCATCGCTGATAAAAGATATCCTTGGTCTTCTGGAGACACATGACCGACCTCATCTATTGCACATATACCACCATGCGCCCTAGGGACAGGACCAGTGAATATAACCCCAGACTCAGGATCATAGACCGCTATTAGACTTTTAACAGTAGCCTCCTACAATGAACCATTTTTCAAATTCTAGATTTTATGCTGAGATAATCGATTTGTGCTATGATTATAGGCTCATTTTTCCCTGCAGCAGTACCGGGAATTCGCTTCTATACGGTTAACAAAGTGCGTAACAGCGTCTTAATGGTGATACCCAATAGTGGAGCTTCATAGCTTGTGTAGAGCGGTACTCACAACTTTTCATCGCGCAAGCGTGATAGTATAAATACAACTAGCCGCGCAAAAGTATTGCTAGCACGGCGTCTGACAATACAAATATGCCACGTGATATAGGTACTAAATATGGTAGGTTGTGGGTAATAGGAATAATGGGGTTTCTATGTCTTGGGGGGGCGTTGGTTTATTTTGGTTATCAAAATGCAATTTATCCATTGGACAAGGCAAAGGGCTATTTATCTAGGGCTGAATCTGCCCAAACAACAGATATAGTGGCCGATTATCTTAAGCCGGTTAAACTACTTCTTCCTAATGAAGGAAATCCTGTGTGGATTTTTCCAACCCCAATGACCGACTTCGGATTAATCCAAAATGATCTCAAGGAGATGTTAATACGAGCCAACTCAATATCATCAGTGGAACCCAATAGTGCGGCATACAGTACCGGGCTAGAGGAATTGCACAGTTCGATCAAGATAATTGAATCAAATTTAGAGGAGGCTACTCCGTATGCCTATGCAAGTATTACAAACATACTACTTAGTGTACTGTGGATAGCAGTGATCATGTTGATGTTCGCCGTGATGAGAAGAGGTAGGTCTAAACTCAAGGAATATGAGACGACCTGAATAAATATTTGGCTACGACTTCATGCCATTCCATATGTATGAATCTATCCAGATCTCTCATATCTCAATCGAATTGCATGTCATCCTCGTCAATCCAGAATATATAAGATATATGACAGTGTATTATTAGTGGTAAGAAAACGATCCCTATATACAGACACAAGTTTTAAGCTCTCAAATTAGGATCAATGGACTGATCAAGATACTGTCGCAGTCTACTACTGCTCGGAGCTCTAGTAGCGACAATATTATCTAACACCGTTCTCCGTTCAATCTACTATTATCTAACACTATAAACTGGACCCGCAAAGCAGCCCAATTTACAAGCACATAAGTAATGCTAGTACTGCAACGAATACAAACGCTACTGCCGTATTACTAGAGATAGCAGCAGTGTTTAATGAAAGGAGAAGTACTAGTCATTACGATTTACACTACGCGAAATATTATATAAATACAATCAAGTACCGAATACAACAATACATCAAATGTACATTTCATGTGGCGATCCTAATTTTCAAAACATATGGTCAGTGCTTCTGTACTGTGCTTTTGGAAAGGAAGGCAAAGAGCAATAGCTTAATCATTAACCCTGCATCAGCTTTGGCTTAATGCTGATAGGTCTACGGTCTTGTACATGACAGTTCTGATTTCTACTTTTTATCTGGTAGTTTTATGGAAATCCAATACGAATAATTTTTGCAGTACGCCTAGAAGATCTAATCAATATCTCGTCATCACTCGTAATCGCTTTTCCTCTAGAATTTTCGGTAGTTCCGTATAGACGTACATCATCATTCCTGGTAAGACTAATTTTTATTATCGATTGGTTTGGAACGGTATAACGAATGTAGCTACCTCTAACCACTGTCCTTCCTAAATTCAGTTTTAGGACTAAAAATGTAGGTATGATGTGGCAGATACCCAATTTGTTGTCAGAAAATTGAGCGCCATTATTACTTTTATTATGGCGTTTTCCTACTGTTATTCTATCTAGATAAGAATAATATCCATGTGCTCCAAATGACGTGCTAACAATTACACCGTTTCCTATGGCATATTCTACAAATTTTTTCAGTGTGAGGTATCCAGAATTTGCTTTATGTATGGTAACTGACAAGGCATACCTTATACACCGTGAGAAAACGCCACGTTCAATATACATATCAGTCAAAATATCTGTCCCTCGTTCGATACTATTTTGGTTATCATTATTTTTATGTTTGATACAAACACAAAACATCGTTCTTTTCTCTAACCTGTAATTACCGTTAGTGATCTGGGAAAGTGCTTTATGAAGATCTTCAAATAAAAGTTCTGCAAGTGTAGCTTTACTACCTAATATATCATTATCATTTACCCCTACAAACAGCATGGGAATCAGAAGTTTTTTTCCGTAATACCCAAAAGTGCCATCCCCTCCAACCCACTATTGCCATGTCTGGATCCCTGTTTGAATAGGAAAGGCCAGCAGATTCAACTACTTTCAAAATTTCATTGAGAGAAATCTTTGGTCTTTTTGAATGAACATATATTCCGAACTTCAAAATACTATACCTTTACCAGCGAACCAGTTGCTGGATATCAAATACAAACAATCAGTGAAACAATTGTGAATATAACTTTATATTTTTACACTGCTATTTTGTTCTCTACTTGATAACACGAGACAGAAAACTTCTCATTCAATTCTGCCTCCACAAAATTTAAGGTTACCGTTTTGAATAGTTGTATTATCACCCAACGGTAATAAATATAGTTTTCTTTTTCATTATTGTGTCATTTGCATTAAATATTAATTTTAATTGAAACTAGCATATTCGTCGAATATCTAATATTTTATATATCTTCTTACGAGTTTTGATTTACATTTTTATCGCAGCTTTGTCATATACTGGCTAACTTTTATTATGAATAACTCGAATATCTTGTCGGTTTTACGTTTAACTAATACTTACAAAACAAATAAGTGACAGCATCTGTATAATAACAGATCTTTACGCTTTAATTGGGTTGATATTTGTCATTGGATTAACGCTTTAATTGGACTAAAAGAGCTTATGATACAGGACTTTGGAGCAATGTAAAGCACCTAACTTGCTTTGGCAGAATTGATGTATATGCGGCATGACATAATTTGACACTAGGATTAATCCTCCTACTAGCCCTACCAACGCCATTACTACAAGTGCTAGACCGTTTAGCATAAGTAATTTATGCCTCAAATTGGGATCGAAATTGTCTTATCGCTGTTAATTAGAGAACTGAAATTATATAGGGAAGAGATTCCTAACATCTTGGAATCTTTTTCTCAGTGTAACGATACTTGTGTTGCCTGCGATGGCAATTTGAGCTTGACTGACCTTTTCTCCTTCCTTTAGACAGGCTGCGTATAACGTAGCAACAGCAAGTGCATTAGGATCTTTTCCGTACGACATTGGGTTGTCCTTTATTATTGAAAGCATTTCAATCGCTCGTCTGTAAGATTTTTGACTCACGTTAGCTCTATTTGTTATTTTGGTTAGGTATACATTCGAATCCACTGCAGGCAAACGGAGTTTCAAATTCCTAACAAGTAATCTATAACATTTAGCAGCAAAGATGGCGTCTGTATTCGCAGTTTGTGCTATCTCATCAAGAGTTCTTGGCACACTCAATTCTCTACAAGCAGCATAAATAGATGCCACCATCAGCCCGCTAATGGATCTTCCTTTGATAATTCGTTTGTCTAGAGCCTTTCGATAGATATATGCAGATTTTTCTATAAGCGTGTCGTTTATCGATAGTTTGTCTTTTATGCTGTTCAAGATTGCGAAAGCATCCTTCAAATTTCTATCACGGCTTCTGTTGCTACTGGAGATTCGATTCAAATGTCTCATTCTCTTAACTTTACTAATCTGATCAGAACTTATCGGAACACCGTTTGCATCCATATTTGAACTAGAAATAAAAGTTGACAGACCCATATCATGAAATGCCAAAGAGGTTGGCATTCCTGTTCTGCTCCTGCTCTCGATATCTTCTTGAGAGTATTTTCTTGCTCTCAATTCAGGGCTTGTACGTACATTATCACGAAGAACAATGCCACAAGAGCTACATACGGTTTCATTAGTTTCAGCATCAAAAATAATTGCTTTACTATCATTACAAGTCTGACAAACAAAGTTCGTCGACGCTAGTTCGTTCGAATCCATTCGTTTTTGGTGTTTGTCTTCGGGAGAGAACATTACAGAAGTGGTTGACTTACTTCCGGAGTTGTCTATCGATGTTTCCTTCATGATTGGTATATTCTATGAATCATTAATATTGACCATGTACATATTTGACTACAAACTAACACAATGTTAATACATCGTATACTAAAGACAAAGTTATACTGCTGAAAATAGATAGGAGGTTGAGTTGCAATTAAGGTGTAATGAATTAGGATCTCGGAGATTATCAATGTGCTCCATAACGAGCTCACGTGTAGATGCGCCTGAACTACGGATCCTTTGTTGTCAACTATGCATTATTTTATGTCAATATAACTAAATTCACAATTCTGTAGAACTTCATATATACAAATGCTATCGTGTCCATAGTGAGATTTACTTTGATAACATTTACTACTTCTAGTGCTTTAGATATCAATACGGACATAATAAAACTCCCAATGCCGATACATTTTCTGTTATGTAATACATGTTATTGGTGTGCATCAGATATAGGCAGTAAGTCTAAGTTTACTAAATGTCCATCTTGCAATAGTGTTGAAGTTGAATCAATGCCTATAGCCAAAAACGAATTATATCAATTCGATTATCATTCCAAAAAAGGAATAACATTAGAATTTTCAAACGTGAAAAATTCTAATCCTAATAAATAAACGTGTTATCAATCATATTAGCCAATCCATATAATGATTTCATTTTGACATTTCGAGTACTTCTAGACAGAATCAGCAATTAATTTATCATGATTCTGTATCCAAATCGCTTCTTCCTTAAGTATATGGTCTTGACTTCCGGTATCTTCATTTGCTGCATCTGACGATTTTGATTTTTTTCATACTACTCCTTTTTGTCCAGTGAGCTATTAATTTTTCATAACACTCTGTACTTTATAATACTTAAATGGTCGTGATGGACAATCAACTGTGCGCTATCTTATTAAATCCAATTTAAATTTCTATGAGAAAACAGATTGAGCGAGGATATAAAATCAGGTAATTTAGCTCGAAGAGAAATACATAACCACGAAGGGATGCAGGCGTTAAGGGGACTTTGACAATGTCTGAGTGAAAGATGCACGTCTTAGAGATCAATCTACTTTGGAATGCGAATTCTGCGATTGTAGTAGAAGCATAAAGCTGCCTGCAAAACGACTACTGAATAAAGTATTGCCTAGGAAGAAGTAAGTCGTAATGTTGAGGACATCTGCAGATTGATGCTTAATCGGAAGAAACAAAAAGGAGGAATAAACGATCTGAAGATTTCCGGTTTTTTTGCAATGTTCGATGACGGCGTCGATTTCGAGTGAAACAATCCCAAATGTTGATGAATCTAGCCTATTACTATGAGATTTAGGATTAGACTTATATGATAGTGTTAATACCATGAAATCAACCGGTAGAATCTCCTCGCTTGCGAGTGCCGATGTCCGCCTGAGCGTAGTTTAAAGCATCTGATCCAATCAGGCATGTTACTCTCCCTCATTCTCACTGCGGTCATCTAGAAGTGGCCACTTTGTGTCACCAATGTCGAAATTCAACACAATTATGTAACGCTTATTCTAGATGCCTGTATATCATGCTAGCAACACGCATAGACACATAAATCGTATCGTGAGAAATATTTTGATTTAAGAAGAGTATATTAATTATATATTACTCTAAGCTTATATGTCAGGTATTCCAGAAATTCAAGGCGAATATTCATCTACTTTCAAACGCATTATAGTGGCCGGGGTCTTCGGTACCACTCAACCTCTGGGGCTCGAGACAGCTATTTATTCTGAAGAACGTAAAATTGATAGAGTAATTACAACTGAACCTATGTCCACCAAGAGAATGATGTTGAAAAGGATTGTAGAATGCGAATTAATTTTTGATCCTATGCAGATGAAAACTTTTCACAAATGGCTTGGGACTAAAATTGAAGAATATGAAAATGTATTCGGTCGTATTCCATCACCAGAGGAACTACAAAGTAGGACTCGTAGACTAGAAGGAGAGACTTAACTGTCACGACGGTATTAGCAGAACATGATAACCGAAATTATGTATCGCTTTAACAAATATGAGTATCTTAATAAAGATCTGATCAGGATTTCAATGATGGTTCTGTATCTACCACTATTGATTACCAACCGTGATCTCGACCAAGTCTAGTTCCAACAGATCTAAACCTTGTCTGTTCTAACAGTCATTAATGGCAGCTGTGGTTAACGCGGAGTCTTAATATACTGCTTTGTCTGGGTGCCAGGATGTGGGGTTACAATAATTACAGAAGCGTCCTTGAATCATGAAGCGATGACAATAGGAAGTATCACATTCTTGAATAATCCATACTTTGTAAAACTGGGATTAATTGGTCTATTCATAAATAGTTTACTATCCTCAGTGATTCCAATTCCTACGGAGTTGACAACATCAGGATTACTACTAGAGGGCCAGAGCAAAATAGTGATATTTATAATATTGGTAACTGGTTCGATCTTAGGTGGATTCATTGCATATTACATAGGTTATGGAGGTATTGATTTTCTAAAACGGTTACAGAAAAAACCAAGTAAAAAGAATGAGGATACAAGCACTTCTTTGTTAAAAAAGTACGGTTGGACTATATTGTTCATCTCGCCATGGATACCGATAATTGGAGATTATATACCCATAGTAGCGGGCGCTACAAAGTATAATTTTAGACTGTTTACTATCGCTATCGTCTCAGGGAAAATAGTCAAAGGTATTGCGATAGTGTTTTTTGGCAGCTTGATTCTTCCATGGATCTTTCCTTCTGGTCTTCACCCTTGACTCTTGTCTTAGGATTTACTCAAGCCGTGTTAATGTTAGTCATACACTGGTGTCATTGTACGGTACATCGTTCAAACAGAAACACAAAATCATTTGGTATCTGAATTGTCAACTAACCTAAGTATAGTTAGTCAGTATCAATCAGCCATTGTTCAGAATTGTCTACTTTATAAGCAATTGTACCGACATAATATGCCTTGTCGACTAACGGATATCTTTGCTCCTCGAAATTATTCTCTTTTTTTTTTACTGAGAATGTTGATACTCATATGACTCGTGTGTTATATGGACAATAAAGTATATGAAAGTATCTTCAGTATTGTCATGACATGTAGGAAATCTGAGAAATGATCGAAAAAGAACAACAGCATGAGATGAAACATGCTACTGAGCCGAATTAAGGTAGTTTGTTGAAAGACATGTAAAAGCCTATTCCGAATTCTCTATGGTTAGCTGACCCCTTATTGTGCATGACCTAGAAGGTCTTGTTTGTTGAATGGGGAATATCCTAAGCTGCTGTCAAAGTGAGCCTACATAGAGCTCTGATAGATGTGTGCAGCTCGTTCCAGCTACCTAATCAAAAAAGGAGGTGAAAATAAAACCTGAAATATATAGCTGTGGACATAGGGAAAAGAGATTGTAAAGCA
>JASHSN010000072.1 GCA_030038695.1 Nitrososphaeraceae archaeon | reverse complement strand
CGTCCTGGCGTTTTCTGTTCCTGCTGATTTACTTTTATTCTTTCTTCAACCAACTCGTTATCTCCTCCATAATGGTAAGTGTCCTGTTGCTTTTTCTTTCGCAGCTCCTCTGCATACCTCACCCTAAATAACTTCTCTTGGTCTGTGTCAATATCAGGCATGAAAATTAGATCTGATAGATATGCTAAATACGCCATCATATGTGCTTTGCCTATTTGCAATCACGGTATAGGTCTCCAAGAATAGGGTAGTGGTAAAATCGGTATAGAAATAACTATGTTCTAGTATATGTATTAGCTGCATACCGCATTCCTTACACTCTTTCACTGGACAAATAAATCAGCTTTAATCTTGGTTGAAACATTCTAAGTGAGACTACAGGTTATAACGGATATACACGGAACGATAAATTATACGAAGCCACTCAATCATTCATTCCCGAACGGTTACAAGTGTTTTTTTCATCTACAGTTGAGAATATAAGCAGCGACGAACAATCTTCTAAATAATCTTCTATTGACCTATTTTCATGTCGAGATGGCGATTTTTCGGCTTGTAAGGCTTATTTAAGTTGGGAAGATAAGTAATACCCAAGTTTTTAATCTGGAAACAGCTAATAATATGATATACATGCAAAGACACATACATTTGCAGAACATTTAAAACAATATTAACTCCGGTTGAGTTTCTTTGGACCGGGTAGAAAGCTTAACGGCAAATGAGCCACTCCATGGAAAAATACACTTTGAAGTGGAATTAAATTCTCATTGCCGTTGCCCGCATCCAAATTTAAATCTTGTAATCTTTGAAGAATTACTCTCAATACCACTTGCCCTTCCAAACGGGCTAAGGGAGCTCCCAAGCAAAAATGAATTCCGTGACCAAACCCAACGTGAGCACGATGTTGATCAGAATTAGTCGAATTCCAGCGAGTTATATCAAATCGCTCGGGATCTACAAATAGAGATTCATCGTGATTGGCTGATCCTAGCCATGCGATAATCCTGTGTCCTGACTGTATTGTTTGGCCTCCAAGGTTTGTGTCTTTGCTAACGATACGGATTACAGCTTGAACAGGTGATCTGTAGCGTAGTGTCTCTTCTATTGTTGATGGGATTAAATTGTGATCGGTCTGGAGAAGTCTAAATTCTGTCTGATTTTGGAGCAAAGATAGAATTGTGTTTCCTATTAAGTTAACTGTTGTGACATGGCCAGCAAGAAGTAGAAGTCTACAAAAGGTAAGGATTTCGTCGTTAGATAGATGACGTCCCTCAACTTGGGCTTTGATGAGATTTGTTATGAGATCATCTCGTGGTTTTTGAGTTCGTTCCTCTACAATGTCAGTAAAATAGGAATCCATCTCCTTAATCATTTGAACAATATTATTTGAAGTGCCCTGCTCATCAGTGATATCGCTTCCTGTTGAGGATACTATCATGTCCGCCCATCCACGAAAGAGATTACGATCGTCGATTGGCACACCAAGCAGCTCTGCGATAATAGTTACTGGCAATGGATAAGCCAAATCGTCTATGAGATCCATACTCCCTTTCGCAATTACTTCATTTAGCATCTCATGTGCAATATTCTCTATATGCGGTTGGAGTTTGGCTATCATCATGGGAGTAAATGCCGATGCGATTACGCCACGTAAGGTTCTATGATATGGCGGATCGGATTGAAGCAGACTCGGGCGCTGAAAGGGCGCTGCATCCCTGTCATTAGATGACGAAATGGGCAAATCAGGTGTCTGAGGAGCAGAAGAAAATGTCGTATAATCTCCCAGAATAGTCTGGACATCATCATATCTGAATACGCCCCAAATATTATTACGTTCGTCATAGGCAATAGGGTTAAGTCCCCTCATCCGTGAATAAAAGTCGAATGGATAAAGTCTTTGATTTGTGGGAGGAAATATGTTCATTATTCTCTTCATAAAAGTACCCAGTGTTTATATGTGCTTTCTTAAGAATCGGAAAGGCTTGATTTCCGTCGATGATCAGGTCCTAGAAGCTACATTTGATCCAGATAACGGCTACACATACGTAGCCAATGAAGGCTTCAAAAGCATATCGGTACTACCAGCCAGCAAACTATATAGCTAAGGATGATTATACAATGTATAATGAAAAGGCACTCGACACGTCATATCTCAGAGATAACAGCAATAGCGAGCGAATTTGGAAACTCCGAAAATCATTGTTCCTAGATCGTGGCTGGGGAAGAGGATCATAGCCTTTCTTCACTCAGAGTATATCTCAAAACATCCAGAAGAGCGAAGGAAAGCTTGAAGTGTGTATTGAACAATACTATACGCTTCGTACTATAACGCCATCATAATATAATGAAGCTGTCCAGTAGCTTGGGCTACTTCATTTCTTACCTAACACGTGGGTGACTACCTCCCACGCAAATTATACGTAAACGCTGCATTTTGACCTTTGCCTGCTGTACAACTTCCACCTATGCCGCTTACGCTGCATTTATTAAATCCGAATACAGGATTTTCAAAGGATAACACAGCTGTTTCTTCTCCAACTTTGTATGTAACTGATCCTTTTTCATCCCCGAATCCTCCTGCTCTTCCCGCTCCTGAAGTTGACCAGGTGACAAGTGTTCCCGATTTTGATGGTTCAGACATCCAATCTCCATAATCTAGGTGCTTGCTGACAAAAGTAAATTCACATGGATGGGTTTGCCCTTCAGGGCCACACTGTCCAGTCGCAGTTACGTGGACAGTTGCCAGCGCTTTTTCAGTTATTGCGGGGACTAGAAACATCATTCCTACAAGAACAAATATGGCGGATAATACTGCTGTTTGTCCCTTATAGTCCATTCGTTTAAGAACTTTGTTCACTTTACTGTAGGTCAGGCCAAACAGGATGTGTAAAACCGGATAAGAACGTCGTGGTCTTGATGACCTCCATCTATGCGAGAAAGGCTGTGTGTATGAGATCAATAAGTTGGTTGTCTACAGGTATAATGATAGCTATAACCGTTAAAGTATAGATAAATCTATAGCACCACGTATTAGGAATATTATAGTAGATTTTTGCAGGATTTGGAACACAAACAGTTTGCTGTGATTGTAGCAGTAGCAGTAGCAGGGGCGATTTTGGTTCTGGGTATACTCTCCGGGATATCATCAGCCGCAGCCGCTGGCAAGACTGTAAAGACGCCATATGTTAGCAAGACTGTAAAGATGACCTTTACTGCAAAACTAACAGGCAGTAATGCAATACCACCCGTGAACACCCCTGCAACAGGTACAGCATATTTTGAATTGAGCTCAAATGGAAAAGTATTGAATTACCATCTATCTACTACAAATCTAAAAGGCTTTAAGGAGGCCTACATATGCGAGAAAGAGTACACCACTAACTATAGTGTGACAAATAAGACAGAAGAAACGTGCGCGGACGTAGCTGGTCCATTATCGATGGGAAAGGGAAAGATTACATCTTATGACCTCTTCGGACATTTCGAAGACTCTCCGATATCACATTTAATCAAAAGTATGAGAAGCGGGGAATTATACGTCAGTGTTAATACACAGCACCATGATTGGCCAAATGGAAAAATGGAAATCCTTGGACAAATAATGAGCGGCCGATAGAGTCCCGCATGAACATAGACTCACATAATTGACATCGTACATTTTTAGACAAAGTGGAGGTAGACATGCAAAGAGTTCATATATTCAAATGGTCCTGTCTAGACACTTTGAGTATCATTTGGCAGAATTATCCTGGGCTTGAACAATCTTGCCATTATGAAATAGTTCTACACACTCTCTTTGGACAGGTTGTGTGTACACATACAATGTCGTGTAAGGCGGCTTACAATTCCAAGTTTTGTGGTGGTGGTGATATTGGTGGAGACCGTGAGCTACTGGCTGAGGGGCAAAAAAGGTTGCGACAATACTACCTAACAGGATAAGAACGCACATTATTATAAGGTGAATGATCATTGCTTTTTCTCCTTTTTCTTAGCCAGTGTTTCCTACGACTATCCCCTCCATTCAAGAGGCTGGCTGCCACAATCTCGTTTTGTAACTTGCGTAATTATCATCAACTAGATAAATGGTATTCTAATTGTAGTTCCCTGTAATCGAAGTTCGGGCACTTCGCTTAACTATAGTAAAATTGGTCTTGTAGGTCAGAGTTATTTTTTCTTAATCCAAGTTCGCTGTTGATCTGTGTCTAGGATGCCGATGTGGACAATAAACTTATCAAAATGAAGTTTTCCGTTTCCAACTAGTTTGTCCATGTTGGTTTCGTCTGCCATGGCATTACTGGGAGGTTACGACTTAATAAATAATAAGGATCGCGATGGTTACGACTTAGAGAGTTGAGTTCACCGAGCGGTTCTGTAAGGATCATAAGGGAACGACTGATAATAACACATAAATCCGCTCATGAAAGGGATATAGAAAGAGAAATTACAATTTCTAATGAGACCGATGACTTTATTCACAGTATCTTCTTGCAGTCTGATTTTAGCGATTTTCGGTGGTATTGGTACTCATGGTATGGGTT
>JASHSN010000580.1 GCA_030038695.1 Nitrososphaeraceae archaeon | reverse complement strand
TACTTGGATTTCTTGTCTTTCTTCTTACCCTTTTTCTTTTTGTTCGACTTCACATTTGCAACGACATTGTCAAAGGCATTTCCAATCTTTATAAGACGTGTCTCCAGATGGGCTACTTGAGTTTGTATCTGCTTGAGTGACTCTCTATGTTCTGTCTTATCAGGCGGAGTCGGAGTGATCTGTTTAATGTCCTTGTTCAAAGCTTGTAGTTGATGTTCTATTCTCGCATTTTGTAAGACGATTTCCTTAATTTGCGATGGTAATTTCTTTATTAAGGTTAATTCAGCTCTTGTGAGTTTTAATTCTGACCGCTCTTGTGATGGTATGTTAGGTTGTTCACTCTCACTCATCACGGGTCTTGTAGAGAGTCCATTCTCAGATGAAGTGTTCGACATAAACGAGTCATAAAAGATACGACTATATATTTCTTATACTATATATATTCTATATAGTATACACTTAAATTCACGTTAATTTTGACCAAGTTGTGTAGCTACCTTGAAATTTCATGATCTATTGGCACATAATCAGAGTGCTTGCGATTGAAAGCATGATTTGCCTTCAAGGTATGGATCGACAATACACTGTACTTTCCATATTAGATGCATTGGAAGCACTTCCAACTGCCCAGTAAAGACCCAAAAAGACAATACGCAGTGATATTTCTGTGATGAAATTGGACCTGATATGGTGGTAACATAGTTGCTTGTAGGCACCGAGAGTCATTTGAAATACTACAGTTTATTGACGCATGGACCCTTGTTATTATGCCCATCATTACTATTACTGTTGCTAACACGGCCGCGCTTGAGATTGCTTTATAGGTTATATCGTTCATCATTTCGTTTCTTCGTTTTATCAGCTGAGAATACTATGTAAAAGTAGCCATATCAATCGCAGCATTACACTCCAATATAGAGAACTGCGCCCTATAATATATTACGGGGTTAAACAGCAATTAATGAGAAACCAAATATGTGTCATATATTGATTAATCATATTTCAAATGCAAAACAGGCTAGCACATACTGCGGAACATGCATTTATAGGCTCATTGCAGAAGATAATAGGTAAAACACTTACTGTCAGAAAAGTAGAACATCTGGAATACGACAATTTAGTGATTATTAGAGATGCTGACCTCAACATGGATATTATAATCAAAGCAGAACAGGAAGTCAATTCGATGATTACACAAGGAAGACGAATTATTGTTCACACCTTTCACTCTCTTGGTGAAGCTAAGGATCAAATCCCGAACCTTCGAGCCAATGAAAACCGAATTGTTAACAATCAGTCAATTAGAGTTGTTGAGATCGAAGGTCATGATTGGGCTGCTTGTATAATGGATCATGCTGCCAATCTCAAAGAATGTGTTTTGTTCCTCGTTACTCAGGTGAATATGGTTGGAGCTGAATCTGAAATAAATTTCGTTGTCTCCGATGCTGCTAAAAATACTGCTCTAGATATTTCTCAAAGGATATTGAATATTTGTAAAGAGACAGGAGCAAATTATGATACAGTCGAGCAGACGATCAAAAAGTTGAAGCAAATTAACAGAATATCTTGAGAGATTAAAGATGCTGACGCAACAGATACTTGATAGTATCAACCCTAGACCTACACATAATGAAGGACCGTGGATCATTAGTGGGACTTTCGTCGGATTATTAGATGAACAAGTCAGAGAATTCGCATACAAAAAGATTACAGGATCAAATTCGAATGTTGTCGTACTTGGCAATTTCAGTTCGAGTGGGGATTCGATGGCAAATGTAGTATTTGCTAGGAACGAATCACTATTTATGATAGATTGTAATAGAATGTTTAAGGAAATGACACCAAAATGGGGCAAAGGAGGAGGGAAATCCAACTTTGTCACAGGTGTTATCAGAAAAGAGAAGTTAGATGAATTTATTGCAACTATTGTTGGGAACCTCGTAACCAAATGATCAAATAACTTACTTTGTAATCCATCTTAATTTATTTTTGTTTGCAATATCGGAAAGATTCTCCGTAGAAGACGTTGAAATCTACAGATAAAATTTCATGGTTACGTACATATCGTATCTAACCAAAAAGTAGTCCGACTGTAGCAATTATTTGATTACCATAATTACTCTTCATGGTACGCGAACGTATCTATTCATTGAAACCTGTTCTTTCGAGTGGCGTATATAGAACTATTGTTCATGTATTTTTATCTGAAATGGTTCTATTTCCGAGATACTCTAAATGGCATCTTTTTCAAATGGCTACACCAGTTTGGTAGAGTAGAAAATTAGCGTTTACCTCTTAAAGCTTTTTATAAAATGTTGAAGCTTCTTCAACGTTTCCGGATGTAGATGATGTTCGATGCCTTCTGCGTCAATGTTGGCAATATTTTCATCAACACCAATCATCTTAAAAAATTCAGCTAATAAACGATGTTTTTCACGAATATTTTCAGCAACAGCTGTACCTTCGTTCGTTAAATTGATTCCTCGATATTTCTCATACCGCAGATATTTGCTTTCATCGAGTCGCTGAAGCATTTTGGTTACACTAGGAGAACTCACATTGAGAGATTCTGAAATGTCTACAGCAGTTGCATATCCTTTCTGTTTTATCAGTTCATAAATTACCTCTAAGTAATCCTCCATTCTGTCAGTATGTTGATCTCCTGCTGCTTCTCGTTTTGTGTTATGAGCTGCCCTAATGACCTTGAGACGGTCCTCCTCTTCGTCCCTCGATCTGACTTTCAACTTGACTACTAAACAGCAATTATGAACTGAATTGGACATTTATCTTTTGTGCCGTGTCTGTGGATAAAAAAATAAAGGCAGCCACAACGATATTAGCAGTTAGCACTCATTCACCAAGCTGCTTTAATATACTATCTATTACCTTTACATGTTCGGCATCCACTTCAGTTGTCACCAAGAGAAGATGGTCAAGGTCCAAAGGAAATGTTATGCGTTTAATTTTTTCATATTCTGCCATAGCATATTTTCCCTTACCTACTTTAGGAGAGAGCGCATTACGTAATCCCCACCTAGCCATTGCTTGAAGGTTCGATTTTTTAGTTTCCTCGGGAGTTAGCAGATTTTTTATGCCTTCACGTTGACCGCCGAATCTAATTTCACCTGTTTCGTCGCAGACACCGGCGAATCTGACCTTTGCGTCTAGATTCAGTATGTCCTTACATAACTTGTTATAGTCCATAGTTTATACCATCACTAAGGTACCAGAAGATTCTAATAAAGATTTGATTATTGGGCAACAAAGGTATTACGTGACACCAAAATGTACGAAACCACCTGAACGATACTTTTCGAAGGCTCGTTATGAGAAACAGACCATCCTAGTCCACTGTAGATCTCGTGAACCTGTAGTTCAGTATTTCCTAATAATAATCATGACAAAAAAGGACGGATTCTCTCGTACCGTATCGGTGAGGATTATATATAAAGTTGGGACGCAGCCTCTCCTGAAGCGTGAAGCCCTTCTATGCCATATGACATAGAAGAGACCTACTCAGAGGTATGTAATGACATATCATATTACCTAAAGAGGTTGCACTCATTCCACCAGTTTTATTCATTCCTGCAGGTGAAGCAGCAGGAGCACTCGAGTTCATACCAGGTGCAGGTGCAGG
>JASHSN010000579.1 GCA_030038695.1 Nitrososphaeraceae archaeon | reverse complement strand
GAACAAGAAAGACATGAAAGAGAAATAAGTAACGTTAAGAAAATGATAATGTCTGAATTCTACATCGAGAATAGAAAATCGTTGATTGATACATTGGCAGCTCGTGGTGGGTCTGCAAGGATGGCACTTCTAGATATAATAGATAAACTAGGTGACAATCATGAGCTAAAAACTAGCCATCAAAAAGCTAGAAACACTATAGGACAGGATACCACAGCAACGAACATCTATCGGTTCTTTGCCGTTGAGTAAGACTTCGATTGTTGCATTGACCTGATCAGTCCAAATTATGACTTTTAGTGAATGGATAGTACAGAATTTCTCTCTGGCAGGGCTATTTGTGGTGCAAAGAAAATTTAGATTGATGAAAAATCTGTCCAAGCCTAGCAGAGCACTCACAGCATTAGAATATCAATGCAGGAATTAAATTAAGCATACCTTTTCCGCTAGCTGATTTATCGCTAAACAATAAAATTATGGACAATGCAATGAGAATAATCACTAGTTCGTTGGGGGTAATCAGATATATCAGTTCTGGTTGAGGGTGTAGGGGACGAATTTGCCTAACAAAGAGAACTCAATAGAGTTGCGCAAAAGTGGACTTAGAATTGTGTGTGTAGGGGCGATTTCGTTGATGCTATCTTTCGTTATCTATTCAAGATTCACTATGGTTGGAAGCGAACATCTGATCATGTTAACACCTGAGCTAAAGGCACTCGCAAGCGTCATTCTTGCAATAACCTTTGCTACTATTGCCTCCATTACTTACGGAATAGTTAAAATATTCAAAGCGGAACAACAGGTATCGATCAACTCTAATAGTCTGTTGTATTATATTACCAATGCATTTTCAGAAAAAAAATATTGGAAAATCATGGTAATAGCCGCGATATCGTACGGCATATTTTTTGGGTTTTTATCTCGAATATTTATTTATAATTACGTTTCATTCAGCCAGCAGGGGATCTCAATTCCCTCCATCATTATTATTGCTTGCTGCAACATTCCAGGTTACGTACCTATGTTCTCTGCTTACGTTACAGATCATTTTTTGATCTTGCTCATACCGTTAAATATTATCTTAGCAGTAGTAGTATCTGGGTTGGTAGGATTTAACACAGCCCTAGGTGTATACGCATTTAAAACATCAACAAAGGTCAGAAGTACCAAGAAAATATCTTTTATTGGAAGTGTGGGAGCCGCAGGTGGCTTATTTGTTGGCT
Source organism: Nitrososphaeraceae archaeon (assembly GCA_030038695.1). GTDB lineage: Archaea > Thermoproteota > Nitrososphaeria > Nitrososphaerales > Nitrososphaeraceae > Nitrosopolaris. The sequence continues at coordinate 18,801 of JASHSN010000579.1, read as the reverse complement.
GCCCTACGTGCGCCGGTAGTTTCTTTTCTGCTCTCTTGGGGTTTGGTGTTGTGGGAGAAAGTATTTCTGCGCTAGCGTCATTTCAAACTCTGTTTATTGCTTTAAGTATTCCAGTTTTAGTTATTACTCCATTCCTTGTTGCACGATCAATTCGAACAAACTGTCGTACTTGTAATGGAGCTGTTAATTTAGAGGGATAAATGTGGCCTCGATACCTTAGCCATGGATTTTAAAGGGTACTCTTCGTGGTAACGATCCTTGTGGAAAGCGAGTTGTAAAATATAATTCATCAAGATAATGTGATTGACGAAATCACAAAATGTGACTAAATTTACAATTTTAAAAACACAATGCTAGAGTGATAGTGTCAACGAACTACTCATTTTTTAATAGACATATCCATTGGGTTGCAAGTCATTTCTTTAACTTCTCAATAACTATTCTATTGTCGTCTATTCTTGCTAACAATTCTTCGCTAGGTTTAAAAGGGAAAGCGCTGTCCCTAACAAATTCACTTGGTAAGTTGATACTATGACGAGATTTGAATTCATAAATTTTTACCCTAATCCTATCTACCATTTATACACACCTACCTTTGTATCTTAAATATATAATACTTGTGCGTATCCACAAAGACATAAAGTTACAAATACCTGCGTTGATAAATTTTAGTCGGTATATTTCATGCCACTCTTTGTTAAACCATGATTTTCTTCAAGCTCATTCCTAACGAGATGCTGCGCATCACATCCACAACAAGTGAAATCAGCAATTCTAATTGTTTTCAGGACTACTTAGAAACTGAAAGACGCAAAGTCTTAATTAACCAAGATCAGGAGTGTGATAATGGTTATAACGTAAAGTAAAAATAGTTCAATCACATATGGAAAACGATAACAAAATGGTAGGAGTCTGTTTAGGCAGCGTCGCGTTATTGGCAGGCGTGATTGGATTATTCGGGTTAAGCTGGTACAAAGGGAAATGGAACGAACGGAAACTAAAGAAATTGAATCAATACCAAGAAACTCAAACGAGTGAGCTAACAGCCTAGTAATCTGTTAGAGTTAACCGTGTGTCTGCAACAACAGCCAAGACATTATGGTAAATCCTAGATTCGAATTAACTATTCGAACTGATAATGTTAAGGATATAGTCTAACCAATTTGATATCATAGCGGAATTCGGCTAGGTAATTTAGATAAAATCTACTTAATCGTTCCAGTCATGGAGAGTTAACTCGGATTTATAGTCGATGAGTAGCTGATGTAGTGTTTTTTCCTCTATCGCCAATAGTTGGATACTATCCAGTCTTTAGATCAATAGTTTGACATTCTATCGCAAGAAGTAACCGCGTGCGTATCTACCATTGATGATTACTTTAACACAAATTATGGTAGTATATTGAAAACAACTTGCTAAAATCCTGAACTAATGCCCAGCGAGTTAAGTAGAGTCGCAAACCCCGATAATATAAACATTTTTTGCAAGATATCTAAAATGTATATGACCTACCGCATCTATCATCCTAGCGACTTTATATATAACCGGTTTGTCAGTTACGCTCTTGCAGATCACAGTGGTTAACAGCATCTCCTTAATGGCGACTCTGCTTCGCAGGACCAAGTCGATTCGTATCAATACACTTCATTTTTGAAAATTGATTTACCAGACGTATCTTGCAACTTCGACTATCCATAATATAAAATTGCTTTGTTTTTGCTGTTTAGAAATAGCTTGACGGAGATACCATATTGATGAAATCATAATCGTGCCCGGGTCAACGAATGATGGTCGGGTATCACCAGTAGCTTTGGGAATTTGATGGAATAGCAACAAGAATTTCGATTCGCAGGGTTAGTTAGAGGAGAGAAGTAGCAGACGCGCAAAAGGTCTTTTTAGGTTCTAACAAAACGCAAATAATACTTAGACCGATGATTCATGGCCGATTAAAATCATATGATGATGCGTTCCGAGAATATTTTATTGAATCTACGAAGCCAGCCCTGCTTGCACCAACTACATAATGTATCGCGTTAAAGGGAATTGAAATGTTTTTATGGAACATAACTATCGTGAAGGATCGTTTATGAAAATCGCTGTCGTTGGTATAGGTGTAGCTGGCGCTTATCTGATGAACAGGCTGAGTGATGCTCGTGATGTCCGTGTAACAGGTTTTGAGAGAATGCCGGAAGCTGACCATGATGCCGTTTGCGCATGGGCGACCTCCAAAAATGTAATGACCGGTTTAGCAAAAAAATGCGGTCTGAACTTTGAGGATTATATTCTGCACTACGGAAAACATATGATGATTGACATTGGAGATAGTAAGAAGAATGCCATTGATGTCCCTTTGAAGGGGATGGTTAACTATGACAAATTAGGACTGATTAAAGATATGATACGAGGCACAAAAATCGAATTTGGTAGAACTCCCAGGAAGGAGAGTCTTGAAGGGGAGTTTGACATGATAGTCGATTCTACAGGATTCCATCGGAATTATCTTCCAAAATTGAGAAATCAAATGTGCATCCCATGTGTTCAGTACAAGGTAAAATACAAGGCAGATCAAACTCCTTATGATGATTTTTATCTGAAGGCATTCCCCTCAATGACTGGTTATTTCTGGTATTTCCCACTTGGAAATGGCTATGCACATATAGGAGCAGGAGACTTCGAAAGAAAACAAAATAACACGTTTGTTGAACAATTTCTAAGAAAATACCAATGTGATATTATAAAAAAGACTGGCAGGCCTGTAAGAATTAGTCCTCCCTTATACTGTGAGCCATTTACAGATGGTGGGAAATCAGTTGGAGTAGGCGAATCAATAGGGACGGTGTATTCCCTGCTTGGTGAAGGAATAATTCCTGCAACGTGGTGTGCAGAGCTATTCATTAAACATATGCACGACTTGGATGCCTATCGAGAAAGTGTTATAAAAAAATTCGAGATTTATGTATTAGTATATAAATTTATACAACTCAAAATAACAGGTAAATTCAATATTATGAAACACTGGAGCGAGCTATTAAGGATTTATAAACATATGAAAAATGAAGAGGATCGGTATGGCATGGTTGTAAGAATCGTAGATATGATGAAAATTTCTAAAATCTAAGCCTTTGAGATGATCTAATATGTCATGTCTTTGTGTGATTCCTTGTCTTTTCGTGCCTAACTATGAACGGAAGATGGACATCAAATAGAAGTAAATCTTGGACTCATAGTGAGACTACATGAATTAGAACACTTGCACACCGCTTTCAGAGAAGTTATTATACATTTTCGATAATCTTGTCATGATTGGCGTGCCGGTATTGATTCATCAAAACCTTTCGTATGATAATATCAAAATATACTCCGGGGCTGGTGGCATATATCATCTGGTTAAAGATAAGTAAAGTAATTCTCGTCAAACGCGTCAAATGTGCCGTCAAATGGAAATACTTCAGAAAAAGGGATAAAACACTCAGAAAGATACCCTACGAAAGTGTGTGTGTTATTCTTGCTTAAAACGGATTCACCAATTAATATGTTGGGTCCTAGCGTAACTCTTTCTTTTACTCATAGTATGGCGAATACGAAACAACGGCTCGGCGGGATGAGACAAATTAGACCTACTTCATAACTCGGACAGAACGATCCTGCTTACTTTTGCTTTCTGCTTCGCCTCGAGTATAAGAGACATCGCTAGTCGATGTCTCAGGTGAGTTTACTACTCCTGTATGGTCTAAGACCTGTCCCCTGCTGCTCCTATGCTGCTTAGATTAGGTGCTTCTAGGTCTCAGTCCTTTACCAATATCTTCGTTTGTCTCTTCCAAAACTTCACTAGCCTTTTTCTTTTGCCTAAGCACCACCAGAAAGAAACCAATTTTATGAATGTGATACATTGAGGACGTGGTTAGCATTACAGACTGAATGACTATGGAAACGTACAGTAAGGATGCAAATGGTCATGGTTACTGATCTGGCACCGATTGCTGGTACTGTTGGAGAAGGCTTTTTCTCTGCTCTTGCAGGACATGCGATTAAAGTGAAAGTAGAGAAGGTTGCTGCCGCAATAGTCGGTCTATATATTGCTGCGCTAGCATACCAGCAATATCAGAGATTTTGTACGTGTGTTGACGCAAGGTTCAAGCGGTTTCGCAACATGGACCAGTCCTGGGTAGATTTTTCAGACCTTAAGATAAATCAGTTTTCAGGAGATTGAAATTTTGCGGTGCTGTGATGATAAAATTCCTGTGGGTTCTTTCGTTTCATGATATCGATTGCAAAAGCTGTTCTATAATCCAAATTAGACACCTTATCGCTGAGAGTAAATGTGTAAATCCTCGCGATGTCTATCCATTAAATGAATTCTCATAGATTAAAACTTAGTATAGCAAATTCGAATTTGATGACGCATAAAGATGGTAACAATGAATTATGGTTTAGTTTTACGTTTACAACTTTCTAGATCTAATATGACTTGTCGTGACTTATTTTAAACAAGATCATGTCATCATGATAGTAAGTGAACAGGAATTTATTTAAAAACCTACGGCGTTGTATTGTTGTGATGAGCAACTATTGGACTTTTCAACAATTGTAGACACATTTGAGCAGATGGAGCTGACTTCCAGTAGGCTTGTCCTTACTGAATACCTTGTTTCTCTTTTAAAAAAAACACCCACCGAAATTATAGATCGAGTGGTATACCTCATCCAGGGCAAATTGCATCCCGACTACGAAGGAATTGAACTTGGTATGGCAGAAAAAATGGCTATCCGAGCAATTTCTCTTTCGGCAGGATTAGATACATTGTCTATAGAAGAAATCTATCGTAAAACTGGAGACCTAGGCGATACTGCTGGCGAAGTAATGAAATCAAAAAACCAAACAACTTTGTTTACAGAGAAAGTGACTGTTGAAAGAGTATACTTAACTCTAGATAAAATCGCACGTTCAGGCGGTATGGGTTCACAGGATGCTAAGTTACGACTTTTAAGTAGTCTCTTAACTGATGCAACGTCGCGTGAGAGTCGATACATAATGAAATTCATAATGGGAACTTTAAGGCTAGGTGTTGCTGATTATACGGTAGTAGATGCGTTAACCTTGGCATTTACAGCTGACAAGTCCAACAGACAACTCCTAGAACATGCGTATAATGTTTCGAGTGATCTAGGAACAGTAGCCAAACTATTAGCTATAAAAGGTCTTGGATCGTTAAGAACATTCAAAATTACATTATACAAACCAATAAGACCAATGTTGGCAGAGCGTGTGAGGAGTGCTGAAGAAGCGATGGAGAGAATGAAACAGGAGGCTGCAGCAGCAGAGTACAAATTAGATGGAGAAAGAATTCAAATCCATAAAGGAAGAGAGAAGGTGGAGCTCTTTTCAAGAAGGTTAGAGAAAATTACTTATTATTATCCAGATGTTGTTGAAGCAATTCAACAATTCATCAAGCTAAACGAAACAATATTAGAAGCTGAAGTCGTGGCAATTGATACTCAAACGCATGAATTCCTACCATTTCAGGAACTCATGCATCGCCGACGAAAACATGGGATCAAGGAGGCGAGAGAAAATTATCCCGTAATCATTAATATTTTCGACGTACTATATATCGATGGAAAAGCTACCACTTCTTTGCCATATGTCAAACGACGTAAGCTAATTGAAAAAGTCATAAAGGGTATAGAGAACGAAATGGTCGAACTAGTCCCACAAAGTATCGTAAAGAAAACGGAGGATCTTGAGAGGTTTTTAGTAATTGCCATAGAGCATGGCTGTGAGGGCGTTATGATAAAGCAGCTAATGAGCTCGTACAGAGCAGGAGCAAGAGAATTTGCATGGATTAAGCTAAAACGCGAGTACCAAAGCGATCTTGCCGATACTTTGGATTTAGTTATAGTTGGTGCACTCTATGGCAGAGGGCGCAGAGTTGGAAAATATGGTGCACTTCTTTTAGCAGCTTATGATTCTAATGCGGACATGTTTAGAAGCACCTGTAAGGTAGGCACAGGTTTTACCGACTCACATCTTGAGCATTTTTATAAAAATCTTGAAGAGACACAAATCTCTCATAGACATGCGAGAGTTGACACCGGAATGCAAATGGATGTATGGTTTGAGCCAAAAATAGTTATCGAGGTCAGTGCGGCAGAAATAACTCTTAGTCCTTCGCATACTGCCGGTATTAATTCTATAAGAGAAAAATATGGGCTTGCTCTTAGATTCCCAAAATTCACTGGAAACATAAGAGTTGACAAGAATCCGGAGGACGCTACTGAAGTACAGGAATTAACGTCAATGTATAAACAACAGAGGAGAAAAAAATTCGGTGAGCGTAAAAAATGAGTTAGATCGGTTATCTTGTATTACAATCACATCGTAATATTTAATTCATGTAAAGGGCGGTTTCGCATATACATATCGTAATAGCTATGTAGACGGCTATTGGACGACAACAACTACTGGCAATAGTGTCATGTTGGAACAGTGTCCTGCGACAAGAAGGAACAGACATCCGTTTATCTTTTTTTTAGTTCAAGGTTCACTTTAAACATCATAAGTATATCTTCTAAATTCTCGTCAGGAGCAAATCTACAAATTGTGACCCAGTTCCTTGTTATTCTTGCCTGTATTTCGCAGATGGCTTTGCTGTCATCTCGAATTTCTGTCCGAACGTCGTACCGGTGCCTCAGGATTTCCTCGAGTTTGTGAGCCAGACTTGGTGGCGCAAGTATCAAAATCTTGTGCAAAGATATATTTCATCTCACTTCTGACCATTAAAAGTAATGGGTTAAGCTTTGAAATTAGGTAACCAATTATGATAAGATTAGTTTAGATTTATCCATATTTTGAGCAAGGGATATGTCTTGATGTGACTTGTTAACCGTTTTATTACTGAAATTATTTTTTCATTCTCGAAACATATCTCAATAATGTCTAATCATACATATTTGGACTCTGACCATAATATATGCTACTATGGTCGCACAAAGATTTGGTGAATGTAAATGAGTGAAGCTTAGTTGGACTATGTTGCTTCTGCTACTTAGACTATATATTAATTAATCGTCATGAAAAATAGTTGAAAAAACACAACAGAATAGTAATCATAGAATCCCATAAATCATACAATATTATCAATCAGGCATAACATAAGATGATTCCAAATTCCCACTAGAATACATATAATTTTATTAGTAATTAGCTATATGCAAAATAGCAGAAGAGATGATTTATTACAACACTCACTTGTATAAGTACATAGTTACACCTGTTAAATCAAATACAAAATAATAAGCAAAACTCATGATAACTAATCGTAGTACAAGTAACGAATCCATGTAAATACTTAGTCTTCTTTCCATCGATTAATTGAAACTAATTCCGGAGCTACGTATCATAGCAAAAGCAAAAAATTACCGCATTAAGAGAGCGAAGGCTTTATTTTTGACAACAGCACTTTTATTCTCTCTCCTAAGCGGAAACATTTCCCAGATTAACCCAATGCAAAAGATATATGCACAAGTATCGAGCGTTTCTCCTTCCTCCTGTCAAAAATTACCAATCGCTAGTGTAACAGCCACAGGCAATGACAGGAATGTACGAATAAATGTCTTCGACAATAATATTTACAGCAATTGGTCAAATCTTGGTGTTGGTTCATTCATTCAAGCTGATTTGGGGGCATCAAAGACCATTTGTAGTGTAGATATTACTTGGTATAGAGGAAATTTGCGACAGAATAACTTTGTAATATCGGTTTCCAACGATGGCAATAGCTTCACAAACGTATTTACAGGTAGAAGCAGCGGAACAACTTTATCGGCTGAAAAGTATAACTTACCAACAAGTGTTACTGCTAGATTTGTAAGGGTAACAGTTAATGGGAATACAGAGAATAACTGGGCAAGTATAACAAAATTAAGTGTTGACGGATTTGGTAATAGCAATACGATCCAGACTAACGTAGGGCCTTATGTTGGTAATAGCAATACCATCCAGACTAACGTAGGTACTTATGTACGAATTACTCTGACAGGTACTGACCCAATTCCAGGAGATGTATTAAAGTTCTCTGTGGTAGGTCTTCCACAGCATGGTACACTAACAAATCCCACTTCCAATAGTGTAGCTTATACTCCAAACCCCGGATTTTCAGGCACTGACAGCTTTGCCTACAAAACCACTGATGGTCAAGGAGCATCTAGCAAAATTGCGAAAGTATCTATAACTGTTATTCCACCACCACATCCTACTGCTTATAGCAAAACTATCCAGACTAACGCAGGTACTTCTGTCCAAGTTACTACAACAGGCACTGACCCAATTCCAGGAGATGTATTAAAGTTCTCTGTGGTAGGTCTTCCACAGCATGGTACACTAACAAATCCCACTTCCAATAGCGTAACCTATGTTCCGGACAATGGATTTTCAGGCACTGACAGCTTTACTTACAAAGCCATTAACGGTCAAGGAGTATCTAGCAACACTGCTACAGCATCTATAACTGTTATTCCACCACCACCCCCTACTGCTTATAGCAAAACTATCCAGACTAACGCAGGTACCCCTGTCCAAGTTACTACAACAGGCGCAAACCCAATTCCAGGACAATTACTGAAGTTCTCTGTGGTAGGTCTTCCACAGCATGGTACACTAACAAATCCCACTTCCAATAGCGTAACCTATGTTCCGGACAATGGATTTTCAGGCACTGACAGCTTTACTTACAAAGCCATTAACGGTCAAGGAGTATCTAGCAAGATTGCTACAGTGTCTATAACTGTTAATGCACCATCTCCCCCTACCGCGGATACCAAAACCATACCCGCTAACTCAGGTACTTCTACCTCAGTTAATGGAGCACCATCTCCTCCCATAAATCAAGTGATCCACACCTATGATGGCGCACCAATAGCAATTACTCTTACTGGCACTGACCCAATTCCAGGAGATGTATTAAAGTTCTCTGTGGTAGGTCTTCCACAGCATGGTACACTTACTGATGGTACAGTCTCGAGTAGCAAATTTTACACTCCAAACAATGGATTTTCAGGCACTGACAGCTTTACCTACAAAGGCACCGATGGTCAGGGAATAGACAGTAAACCGGCCACAGTAATGATATTAGTCAGTAATGGAAATTCAGGCAATGTAAATCAAGGTGGATTAAGGAACATGAGCCCAAACACTAATACAAATTCAGTCAACTATGATCAATTCGGATTAAGGAACATGAGTCCAAACACTAATACAAATTCAGTCAACTATGATCAATTTGGAGTAGAGGAGCTCTATCCATCAACACCGGGTGGAGAACAATGGTTCTTTAATCCTAATGATCCAAACAACGACCCTAGAACAGGTGCATCAAACGAAGGACCGCATACTTTCTTTACACAGGAAAATCCTGATGGCAGCTGGAAAGTGCAGTCCTCTATGGTGAGGTATGGGATATTGACTTCAACTTTGTTCCAAGAGAATCAAATAAGTACTCTTGATCAGCAGCAGATGGCATATCAGGGATACATGCTAAGACCTAATGATTGGAAGAATGTAGAATTAACTGCATACCTCAGAGTGAACCATGCTACAAGTTCAACTAATAATGGTGAAGCACATATAGAATTCGGGGCACACGGAGCAAGAAATACTAACGGAGGAACAGTGGGTGGTTTTGACAGCAGTTGCGAAGCCACAGCATATCATTCGAATACTTATCTTACCGGAAGGGTTAAATTTGAAAAAGACTTGAAGCACACTGCCGGCTATTCTGTAGAGAGTGCCGATCCTCAGGAACTTAACGCTGTAAATACTTCAGAATTCAACGGGCAAAACTGGATAGGCATCAAAGCTGTTATATATGATATAGGCAATGGTTCAGTGAAAGTAGAACAATGGGTTGATGACTATTCAAATAATTTCCAACCAGGAAATCATTGGCGCAAGGTATTAGAAACTATTGACGACGGACAATGGGGCCCAACAAGAGGTCGCATCGGCAGTGCGTGTGGTGGGGGTGACTATGAAGTAGCTTCCTGGGGTGGGCCTATTGCACTTTTTAGATGGGACAATATAGACGATATGGATATCAAGGATGCAAGTGTACGGGAGATCATTCCTCCTCATGGGAGCTGATCGATATGGCATTTATCCCATTTATCCCAAGTCATTCAAATTGTCTTCTGTCCTCTTTGTTTTCTCAGCTGCATATTTGGTATTTTTCGTATGATTGAAGACCGATTTAAATGCAGACCGTAGTTTATAGACAGATACAAGTCTTTTCTATGAGTAGTTTGATCACATGTTATACTTGACTGGTAAATTCCGTTTAAGCAACATTATTTCTGATCCATATTTCGTGCTTCACTATGTTGGATAATGGACCGGTCATTCGGTTTATCAAAGGCTTCTAAATTTTTGAGCATTTCTAGGATGCCTTATACTTGTTAGAATTCTTCTTCTACTTAGTTATCACATTTTCACGTTATTTAGATTCTGCTTTTGGATTCTAGTGGTGACTAAAGCTTAGAGACAAACCGACTGTCTGATAATCCTGAAATTCCAACACTATTGAACGATGCCAGGTTCCATAGGATACAACAGTTACGACAAATTTTCTTCCTTATTCCTATGTCCTGACAATATAGGCCATAATAGAGCAGAAAACTGTAATTAGTTATCGGGAATGCCCTTACCTGAAAACTGCGAATATATTGTCCGTAGCGCTAAATCCACAATGTTGTATACGCCTATAGTGTGGCGCAGTTAGTATTCTTATTATTGTACTTATTACGAAACCTGAGTATCAACATTGGTCAGAAAAATACAATCGCTTGGGATTTTAGGTATGATTCTTGCTACAGCAGGAGGTATTATATGGTTCTTTCAGCAGAGATTTTTAGCACTCGTGTTATGGGGCGTTGCCGTAATAATAATCCTAAAGATAAACAAGCAACGAAAGCCTAAATCAAAAAATAAGTATCGCTGATTTCTCACGACATTTGCAAAGCAATTTATGAGATGCAATTTATATGTCAGGAAAGTCAATGTGTTAGGTGACATTGAAGAAAAGTTGGCATCAACTTAAGTCTGTGCTGATAAGAACAAAAGTCTTTCATAAAATTATGATTATAACAATCTTCATTCGATCTAAGATTTTGATCGAAATTGTTATCGATCTCCACAGGTCCATATAACGCAATACAGGAACAAACCCTAAAAGGGAGCATTACGGAACAACAATGCAAATAAGTAGCATCATCATATATACCTGACAAGAGACCTTTTATGTCTAATTCCCAATCGAAAATAAAGGTGGAAACAACAGCCAATTCAATTACCAAGATATATGAAAAATTACAAAACATGATTTCAACTTTAAGAAAGGCTACGGATAGACCTCTAACAATCTCTGAAAAAATTCTGATTGGACATCTCGCTGAAAATATAGATTTCAATTCACATGATGTCCTGGTCCGCGGCAGGAGTTATGTTCTTCTGAACCCAGATAGGGTTGCGTTACAAGATGTTACCGGCCAAATGACGATTCTCCAATTCATGCTGGCTGGTCTGAAGCGAACTGCAGTTCCGACAACAGTTCATTGTGATCATCTTATTCAGGCAAGAATAAGAGGTGATCTTGATACAAAAGCCGCGCTATATGAAAATAACGAGGTGTATCAATTTTTAGAATCGGCCTCACGAAAATATGGGATCGGATTTTGGAAGCCAGGTGCAGGCATTATACACCAAGTTGTTCTTGAGAATTATGCTTTTCCTGGAGGATTGATGATCGGAACAGACTCACACACTCCGAATGCAGGAGGTCTTGGAATGCTTGCGATAGGAGTAGGCGGTCTTGATGCTGCAGAAGTAATGTCAGGAATGTCCTGGGAGATATTATATCCGAAGCGTATTGGCGTATATCTTACAGGGGAACTGAATAGATGGGCGTCTCCAAAGGACGTTATACTTTCGGTGGCATCAAAGCTTACCGTATCTGGGGGAACCAATGCAATTATAGAATATTTTGGACCTGGAGCGAGAACGATCAGTTGTACTGGGAAAGCAACGATAACAAATATGGGTGCAGAAATTGGTGCCACTTGCTCCGTGTTTTCATATGACAAAAGAATGGAAACATATCTCAGAGCGACTGGACGGGGTGCAGTAGCTGACGTTGCTAATAAACACATTGAACTCCTAACCCAAGATCGACAGATAGAAAAAGAAATATGTGAAAGTCGAGAAAATTCAATAAACTATTTTGATCAGTTGATTGAGATTGATCTTTCTAATCTAGAACCGTATATTGTAGGTCCTCATACGCCAGACTTGGCAAGACCTATTTCAAAGATGGCAGAGGACATCAAGCAGCACAATTACCTCGACACAATTTCGGTTGCACTTATTGGGAGCTGCACAAATTCTTCATACGAAGACATGTCGAGAGCAGCAGATGTTGCCGAACAAGCAAGAGAAAAAGGTATCAAGACTAAAGTACCATTGCAAGTTACCCCTGGCTCTGAAATGATAAGAGCCACAATTGAAAGAGACGGACAGATGCAGTTGCTAAAAGATATTGGCGCAAACGTCCTTGCTAATGCTTGTGGCCCATGTATAGGTCAGTGGAGCAGACCTGAGTTAAAGAAAGGCGAGCCTAATACCATTATTACATCATATAATAGAAACTTTCCGGGCCGAAACGACGGAAGAAGGGAGACAATGAATTTTATAGGTAGTCCAGAACTTGTTATAGCTCTTGCCCTTGGAGGGCGGCTTTCGTTTAGTCCACTTACCGATGAATTAACTGCAAAAGATGGAACAAGATTCAAGCTAAACCCTCCTAAAATAGCGCCCGAAATTCCTGAAAACGGTTTCGAAGATGTCAAGGATATCTATGTCCCACCTGCTGATGATCCGGACAGTATAGAGGTAAGTATTAACAAAAACAGTGACAGATTACAAAAACTCGAACCATTCCCGAAATGGGATGAGAAAGATTTCGAGAAATTGCCTATATTGGCAAAAGTAAGTGGAAAGTGTACAACAGACCAAATATCTCCAGCAGGTCCATGGTTGATGTACAGAGGACATTTAGACAAGATAAGCGATAATTTACTTCTCGGAGCAGTGAATGCTTATCACGATGGTGAAGTAGGGAGGGGAAAAAACACTCTCAACAATAGAATCGAGTCGTTTCCTCATATAGCTAGAGAGTACAAAAAAAGAGGTTTGAAATGGATAATAGTCGGAGATAATAATTATGGCGAGGGCAGCAGTAGGGAGCATGCTGCAATGACTCCAAGGTATCTAGGGTGTGTAGCAGTAGTTGCCAGAAGCTTTGCTAGAATACATGAAACTAACCTAAAGAAACAAGGAGTATTAGCATTAACATTTGCAGATCCATTGGATTACTCCAAAATTTTGGAAGATGATCGGATTAGTATAGTTGGGCTAAACAGTCTCAAACCCACGAAGCCTGTCAATTGTATATTGCATCACGTTAATGGTAGAGATGAAGTTATTTCTTTGGTACATTCTTATAATGAATCTCAACTTGAATGGTTTAGAGCGGGTTCGGCACTTAATATACTTCATTTAAAGGAAGCCTGATTAACTCATTCTCATTTCTATTTGTTTCATAGATCTTCTAGAGATATGTTATACAATTATATTCTAGATGTTTTACTAGGACTAGCATTAACGGAGATTTTTCTTCAATGTTCTTATAAATAATGCCCTCTTCTCAAATATATGAACATTTTGAACCTAAGATCTGACAACTTTGTATTTTTCCTTACCATCATGATACTTTTTATGTCGGCCATTTGGATATCCTCTACAGAAGCCAACCCTACCCATGCTTTGCTCGAACAACAGCAAACAACATCCATACCCTTTCTTGCTGTCAAAATTACAGAACCTATGAAAGGTCAACAGTTGAATGTTGGTAAAAACCTAACTGTTTTAGGCATATCCAATTACAATGCTAGTTCTAATTGTGGCGTTTTAATAATTGTAGACGGTATAAAACCATACCAAAAGACCATACCCATTGGTCAAGCCGGAGGCAATAATTATTCTAGATGGAAGTACACACTTACTCCGCCATATAACGGCACTATTAGAGAGGGCACCAATAGAATAACCGCAAAATTACTTTGCCAGGCAATACCAGAAAACCTTACAAAATTTTATAGCATTAATGTTACAGGTGTGAATCAAGTTGCACCGAATGGACAACATCTTGCAAATAATACTGCCGTCGTGCCCATCACATCCAACAATAGCTCACAAAATTTTCCAATTCCAAGAGCTTACACAAGTAGTGCATCGGTTTCGAGTGACAGCAGCGGACATCATCATCAACGTTCCTTACATCACCATCATCATAAAGGTAGTAGTAGAACAAATTATGGCTACGAAGGTGGCTATGGTGGTGATAATACTGGCGGTGGCTATGGTTGGGGATACCCGTCTTACGGTGGAGGCTTTTTTGGGTGGCCGTAGTCATGTTTGATATCTAATCCGATTTTATTTGAATATAATTTCTCCACAGAGGTCTGATACCTTTTTTTTCTTTGGAACACCACTTTTGAATCTAAAGACCGCCATTAGTTTGAATTTTTAAGAACACAATGTCAGAATCTCTTCTCAAAAACCTTGACTGGAGTCGATCAATCTGCTATATGCTGATCGCCGGTTATGATTATCTTGCAGGGTTAGTATGCAGGATGCGACATGAGTGGATAGCGTCTGACTAATTTAGACAGAGGATGAGTGTAGACCTAAATAGATGGTCTGCGCCTATATGTCATGGCGAGATGAGCTAGTGTGGCGCATGTACGAGCTGAGGTCCATTTATTGCATAGATGAAATAGAAAAAAATTCAATCGTTATTTGGTTCCTGTTGAATTTGTAATTTCAAATGAATTAATCATTTTGTCTACAATTGGCACATAGGTTGGGTATTTTGAGGGTTCTGAATTAAATGAAATAATATAGACATTATTGCCTTTCACAGTCCAAGCTAGCATCGTTTCCATTTTTAATAATCCCGGCGCGGAAGCCGAAAACACTACTTTGTGCGCTGGACTATCTGCAAGCATAAATGGATTTGATTGTATAGTCTGGACATTTGGTTGTTTCAGCAAATTATTAATTAGACTGTTATACCCATCAAGGGTTATATTATGTGAATAATGCCGTATCGATACGATGAGGGTTCCCGTTGATATATCCGAAAGATTTCCAAATGGCGCGTAAAACCCC
This sequence comes from Nitrososphaeraceae archaeon, assembly GCA_030038695.1. GTDB lineage: Archaea > Thermoproteota > Nitrososphaeria > Nitrososphaerales > Nitrososphaeraceae > Nitrosopolaris. Next base: position 3,525 of record JASHSN010000579.1, on the reverse strand, counting down.
ACAACATCAGAAAAGGCCTTAAGCCCATTTTGCGACTCTATCCAAGTCGCGGGGTATTGTATTTTTAGCCCAAAAGTAGGATTCTTGTAGGTCAAAAAATTAGGGTTGGTCAAGGCATAGGCCTGTATAACGTATTGAGAGCATAACGATAACGGAAAAACAAAAATTATCAGTGGTACATACATAATTAACTTATGTCGGCAGGGCACATTCTACCAGTTGTAAGAGGGCTATATTAAGACATATGTAATATTCGGAGGATGACTATAGTGCTGTGTAAATTGTGAAACGTTTAGGGTATGATTCTCTATCTTCACTAGCCAGTGGTGTAGAATAGTTTGCGGAGACTAGATCATTTTAGTAAGACATATTCTAAATACATAGAAATAAATGGGAAGATCAAGTTCTCTCATGAATATAAAAATCATTCATCTATCGTAAAACTCAAACGTGTATGTCTAACCTCTCAATGGCAGTCTATTTTGCAGCATTATATTTATATATAGTTAATTCGATAGTTGTACCAGAATTGATTAATAATTGAATAACGGATGAGCTAGAAATGAAAACAAGGATCACAAGCACGAAATCACCATTTTACAACCCTGTCAATGTGAAAACAATGCTATAGATGATTTACTAGGAGAGCAAAAGTTGAAACATAGGACTAAATCTTTATCTGACAAGACCAAAGGCATCCTATTGCAATGCATTAACAATTCTCCTGGGATCCGATATAGAGAACTTCTACGAACAACAGGATTCTCCAATGGGGTGATGGCATATCATCTAAAAAAACTTGAAAAATCAAAACAGGTTAAAGTCAAGAGACATGATAGGAGAAGTACAAGGTTTTATCCATTGAACATAGCTGCTAAAGAATTACAAGTCATAGAGTACGTTAGGCGCAAGACCGCGCACGAAATCGTATCGTTCCTATCTAAAGACGGTCCTCGTACTTTCAAAGATATAGTACGAATTACGAAAAAAGTACGTTCAACTGTATCTTGGCACCTTTCACGACTCAGAGAGGGAGGGATAATATCTGTTAAGATGGGCAAGAATCAACTTTATACACTCAAAAACAGGGATTTAGTTATCAAAGTAATGAAGAAGATAAAGTGACTCGGTCGGACAAATGGGAATAGTATCTTAACATAGCGGAAGCTCGCGGTTATAATTTCGATCGTTCAGCTGATGATGTTGGCGTTTGCATAGTAGAGCGTGTAGTTCCTTTATCGGGCTTGTTCTTTTAAGGTTTTATTTGGTTAACTGATATAGCTAGACTAGCAGTATTTGGAAGTATCATGGGATAGTCTGTAGGATTTAAGAGTTCTACGTTCGTGATTGTCAGGTTGTCCTCTCTTAATCCCGCTCCTTTTATTATTCTGTGCATTTCGGCCCCCTTAGTGGGGCCATATGGAATAGCCGCGGTCCTATTATTATCTGATGTAAGATGCACATAATACATACATGTATATCCTGGTCTGGATAACCCAGCAATTGCCTGGAGTTGAGCTGGCTTGAGTTCCGATAATCGTCCTATCAGTATTTGCAAAGGTGATTTAGCATTTGAGTCACAGGGAAGCTTTGCTAATATCTGACCATTCACTATCTTATATCTAATCGCATCATAAATGAGTATAAAGTCCTTAGGTGGAATCACCTGACGTGATAACAATATCGTCCCCTGATTTCTAACAAATACGTTCGCCGCAGTTTGATTATTGTTACTAATAATCTTTGACGTGCTATTACGAATTTGATCGATGGCCGATGCCAACAAAGCTTTCGGGTTCACAATAGAATCAAGATTAGAAGTTAGATTTGATGGTGTTAGCTCTGGTGTGATGGGATTCCTAGTCTCTGTTCTGCCACCTATAGTGTTGTTTATACTAGGCGAGGTTTGAATTGGTATCTTTAGACTTGACACGGAGTTGGAAGAAGTATGACCGTTCTGTGATGCGATTCGTGTTGGAATTGTAACTCTCATATCTATTGTATCATTCTTGTTACTGTTATTATTTTGAATAAGTGCTTTTAGAAAATGGCTGTTATCTATTAACATAAATGCTAAAAGTATACTTAAAATCGAAACTGTTGTTACGTATTTTTGTTTTCTCACGATGTACAATTGTTTTGCCGAATCAAAAAAAAGAGATGGGTTATATTTTGTTGATACTTATCTCTACTTTTGTTCGAAAGTTTCTAATGCCTTTCACACGTTCCTTTCCAAGTAGGGTAGTTAGGTCAGTACGGCCTATGATAACTGTTATTCTGCTCCTATGTGTGATGAGTTTCCAAGGATTGATTTCTCAAGTTTTCGTCGAGTTTATACCCAACAGTTGTTTGTATCTAATCAAATGATGACCGAGGTTTGCATCAAATAAGATCTACAAAGATATTTACAGGAATCCCGTTTGCTCTCAAACCAATCCTCATTTTTCCTTCACTATATTCAACGTCACCGATACTGTCTTTGAATCCCCTAGATGCAAGGTGTACATGCGACGATTTCAAATTTATTTTGTATGATCCATTGCTTTCATTATAGTTCCCAGATATGAATTGCAGATGGCCTCTGTTTGTTAAGTCAGATAACTCCCTACAAACTGGATTTATAATATTCCATGCCTCTTCCTGAGTCAAACCTCTATTCACCATCTCAGTTTTAGACTATCCTTCTTGATACTTGTAAATTTTTCCTTCATCACTCGTCGGTCATCAAATATGCAAATGAATTATTACCTGGCTAGCGATAGAGAATTTATAGACTACGGCAGCATTAGATCTCAGATATCGATGTTCGCGCGTATCGGCAAACCGAAATTTAGAAGGTTTTAACCCTCAACGATCTTTGATATATTCCTATACATCAAAACAATAGATGGAAATGACGACTGTGCAAGTATGTAACAAAGACGACAAACTGAGGCTAACAATTGTGAACCGTGTTATATCAATTTCACCAACTGCTCCTCCTCAGCAGCATAATTGTTCATGCTGGCAATGATACCCGAAAAAATAACAAGGCCAACTTTCACACGGATTTAGTTAAGGTAGAAGAAATGTAAACACTACTGAACTCTTACTTAATTGAATTTTCGGTGTGATTCCCAAAATATTCTTGAATATTCCGCTCGAGATGGATTCCTTTAACCAATAAGACCACTTTTCCCCAAATTTATGATGAATCGTGATTGTATAATTTCGCTCCTGTTCTATTTCAAGTTCATAGTTAAACATGCCAGCATATCGAGCTAAAAAAGAAAGATGCAAAAGGCATGCCTCTACATCTAGTTTCTTATAGCGAAACACGATATAATCCTTCGGAACGGATGCTGCAAATTCTTCAGCTGCCGCTTTTAATTTGTCGGCCTCAGTTGCTTCAATAATGGCTTTTAAGGCTTCATTGGGCAAAGAAACTCGTCCGAATTTTTGGGAGTATCGGTCCCATTCAATGTATCTCGCGAGTATTGAAGAAATAAGTGCGTTTTCACTGACACCATGTTCCTTAGCGTCTCT
>JASHSN010000578.1 GCA_030038695.1 Nitrososphaeraceae archaeon | reverse complement strand
ATATAGGCAGCAATCCACCTCTGTACAGACCTGCTACTGACTCCGTGTTCATTTGCTATATCTTCAAAAGTTCTACCTTCAGCCTTTTGGAGTATGGCCAGTAACCTTCGGTATTCCTTTTTGTTGTTAATATTCCTCATAAATCCTTTTAATTTGTTCTTCTGTACTATGGTAAGTTTGAGTCTGGAAGGATGATTCACAGAATGAGAATATCTCCTTTGCTAAGCTTTAACTATTTCTGAATCTAGGTTATGTAACGAACAAATAACGACATAAATTCAGACACTTCACTTATGTTACGTTATAATGTATGCATTCCCCAAGTATGTAGCACATGGTCATAGGCGTTGCTCACACTACGACCTGCAAATTATATAATAAGTATATAAACTAGATGACGAATACCATAAGTGATACCCAGAAATGGAATTCGTCCTCATGTTTATTATCAATTAGTCGTAACATATGTTGATGATGAATTCAAAGACTCTCAGCATCGTAGGTATTGCAGCAGTAATAGCAGTGTTCGCAGTGACTCCCTTTGTACTAGCTCAGGAGGCACAAGCCTTCTTCGGCGGTGGCTTCCATAGAGGTGGCTTCTTCGGCCACAGAGGCTTCTTCGGTAGAGGCTTCTTCGGTAGAGGCTTCTTCGGCGGCGGCTGGGGCGGCTGGGGCGGCTGGGGCGGCGGCTGCGGCGGCTGTGGCGGCTGTTGGTGATAAAGACAAGAGCACTAACGTCAAGGATAACCCCCTCACTCTTTTTTTGTTAATTATTCTTGAGAAGTTGTGTTCGGACGCAAACATGACATTGCGAGGTTAGGCAATCTCTTGGCTTTAGGAGCGCATATGGTGGTATGACCAAATGTTAGATATTCATCTCCATCTTGTCAATGGTATTGTTATTCTTGTTGCTGCTGCAATTCCTATTTATCTTACTATAAGATTAAACAATAGTCTAAGAAAATTAACTGCGATACTCTCTATTTTTATACTAGTTCACGCGGCCTATTGTTGGTTAGATTATTTTGGATTTGATTTCTTATCAGATGGAGTTTTTGAACCGCTTTCTGCTGCAGCACTGCTATTTTTTGGAATCTCTTACTACGAGGTGTCGAAGAAGGAATCTAACGTAAAGAAGACGGTCGCAATATGGACTCCTATTATTTTCATTCCTCTGTTAGATAGCTTTACAATAATTTTGCTGTTGGCAGCGTTGGGTATATTTGTATGGTTAGCGGCCAAATCAAAAGATATTAGAAGCTTCCAGTTTCAGATTTCAATATTTATAATAATTTGGGTATTGGGACAGGTAGTTGGTTCTCTTCAAGATAACGGAACAATTGGACTATCACCCTTCCAAGGTGATATTGGATTAGAAATACATGTTGTATCTTTAGTTTTTTTAGCATCATGGTGTGGCTTAGATTCTACTTTTCACAGAGAAGCTTGTGGCTCTATGTTACTTAGGTATCATGAAGCTCATTCTATTCGAAAAATAAGACGCCTATTCTGGAGATAATAAAGATGCAAGGTATCAATAACTAAAACTAAAGTGCAGTTAGCCAAAGCCAAAGGGAAAGCCGAAATGGTGTAGTCCAAAGCCTCTATGGAAGCCAAAGCCTCCATGGAAGCCACCAAAGCCGAATCCTGGGAAGGCTAGTGCTTGCATGCTTTCCATTAATGGACCAGATGAAAAAAGTGTTATTGCTGTAGAAGCAGCTAGTATACACATTACAATACTCTGTGTATCTTTAAACACCGTCTCTAACAACTAGAAAAGTATAACTGTTATATTTAAATTAGATGACAAATACCACAAGTGAGACTCGACACTATGGTTTTATAGAACAATACAAGATAACTTATAATGATAAGACAAAACAGTTTTATTGCTATAATAGCAATAGGACTGGTGGTATTTATAGGAAATAGCATTGCGCCAGCAGCATTTGCTTTCTTCCCGGGCGGAAACACTTTCCAAAGTATAAAGCAAGCCAACAACTGTTTTGAGGCTGATTGTTCTAACCATGCTACCAACACCGCCAACCCACAAGGCACAAACACTTTCCAGAGTATAAGCCAAGTGAATAATTGTGCTAAAGCTGATTGTTCGAACTCGGCTACCAACACCGTTAAGTGATGAATATAGCCATAACAATGGTAAAATCATCCCCAATCCTATTTTTAGACTTGAGTTAACGAGAGGTTAAAAACATAATAACACACATCAGCATCTGTTCGTTTATTCTAGCATAGATTATTTGTTGTGCGTTTAAATATCCCTCATATTGAGCACGTAGTCCTCGTATCTTGTCTACGTACTAAATATATCTTGTCTTGGAGGAAATGAAGGGATATGAAGCTCTTCGCAATACACCGATTACGCGATATTCGTCATAAAGACAAAGCGGACGACTTTGAAACGTATGCCGACCATAGACATCATTCATACCGGAATAGATTCCCGGCTTCAGGTTCAATTATAATATACTGAAAAGATTGTACTATAAGTGAAGTAATCCTGATGTACTAAAAGATTGTACTATAACGTTACGCAGTACTAATATAGTATAATAGATACATCGTCATCAACACTTATGTGTACATCTTATTTAGCTGGCGAGGATATAGGACCTTTGCATATAGCATTAGTGAGTTACCATCACCATACACAGCCAGGAAATAATACATCAAATCCCAATCCTTTTACTCGATGTCAGGAGTGTATGATGCAAGAAAGTGGAGTAGATTCTCGTGAAGAGGAATGTTCTAATGATGACTGAGGATTGCGACGGGTATGAATAGAATAGCTATCCATATTTGGCTTGCAGTTGCAATATTGCTAGGAATGTTCGTAGGGGGTACTCAATTTTATACCGATGTAGCTGGCCTGCCTGCTAAGAACCAAACGAAACCATTATGCACTAATGAATGTCCTGCAGAAGCCGATATGCCACCTTTGTTAGTAGCACATCCTTCTCATCTACCATTATGGAATTCTACGGGAGAGAATATGTGAGGGTTCTTACGAGACCTGTCGTAATCAGTTTTGGCAAAATATAAGCGGTGAGAAGTGCGATTTGCCCTTTTTATATCACTATTCGGCACCAAGACTAGTCCGTTAATACAATACGATTGTTGACGATATTTTATATGTAATAATTTCAGATTAGAAACTCTTGGAAGTCTTCGATTAGTTTCATACGTCACAAATAGGAGTACGCTGGTTAACTCTCTTCGTCTATCTAACAGTCATATGTAAGATTGTTACTACATATGAAACGATAATGGAGTCTCAATAGCCTTTTATTGGAGAGTTCTTGCTTAATAGTGACGTGTATAGGTTGGAGAAGAGGACACAAGTAGACCTGCCTGATATGTTTTGGTACTCTAAAGAAGACTGGCCGGAAGAAATGTCATTATCCAGTCACAAAGAATGGGAGACTGGATTGTGGACGAGTGCGGAATGCCAAGGCAAGAGCTGCACAGCAGGGGAAATTATCGAGTATTATGAGCGGCGGATGGAAGAGATACGCAAGCAAGTGTCACGTTAAAAGTGATTAGTTAGTCCATAATTAGTAATAATTAGTCAACCGCGACGAAGACACTGTAATAGCTGATAGTCATAACATACGTTAATGAAGTCAATTGATAAAGCTAATCGAAAGTGCTGGTTTGTAGGGCTTTTTGCGTATCGGTCACTCACTTTTTAGACTCGCCTAAGCTGATGTGTCAGTAACAACCTTTTGATGTGCTGAAAAATATGGCAGTGAAACTAAATAAAAATTCTGAGCCCTGAAATTCTATAAATCAGCGTACATCATGCTCAATTTTTTTTCAATGCATTGTTCATTTCTTCAAAGCTATGATGAATATCCTTGTCCATACGGTCACCCGTAAAGAATGTGCTTCCTTTATCCTCTATCAAGTCGGTTTTCGTTCTTCATCATCCATTGGGAATTAGTTACATTAAAAATTAGTCACGAGCAAATTTATCTGCAATGATTTCCTCTAGATA
>JASHSN010000577.1 GCA_030038695.1 Nitrososphaeraceae archaeon | reverse complement strand
CGAACCTTCCAGGCATATTAACATTCATTCCATAAAATGAACTGATTACAGTTATTGGAATTGATAGAGTAAAAATAATGGTCAAAATACCGAGGATCTTATTCGCTTTTTCCGTTCCAAGCATATAGTAAACATCTTTGTAGATCTCTATCGTTTCCTTTGCTTCTTCTAGAGTTTCTATTATCTTGTCGACATGGTCTTCTACATCATTATAATATGAAATAATGTCCTCTTTAGAAAATTGTTGAATCTCCTTAGTTATCTCATATATTCTACTCCGAAGCGGCATGGCTATTCGCCTAAGCCATGCAATCTCCCTTCTTAAGAGATTAATTTTCTTGGCTTTTGCTGATTTCCTTCGTTCATCAAATATCTCGTCTTCTAAATCTTCCAGGTTACCTTCTATCTTCGATAGTCTATGGAATAGATCACTTACCAATGCTTCCAGAATGCTATGCAATAAAAATCCGGGCGAATCTCCCATCGATGTTTCACGTTCTTTTTCATTCGATTTATAAAGCTGAAACATCTTCACTAAAGGTTCAATTTCAGACTGGTGTATCGTTATAAGGTAATTTATTCCCACAAATATTGATAATTGAGCCACCTTCGGAATATCATATTCATCTTTTTCTTCTCGCGTATTTCCTGGAAAATTAAGCAGAATGAAAAGATGGTCTTTATATTTATCCATTTTAGGAATGTGAATTTTAGACAAACAGTCATCTAGATTTAATTCATGAAATGGATATTGACTACCAAGTGCGCTTATGTTGTCTTGGGTGGGTTTCGGAATATCTGTCCATGTAAAACCAGAATTATTTATAGTTTCAAATTGACCTATTCTGAGTATCATCAGGCCCTAGTATTACCGATATGACCATAATATAGTTTTATATCACCAGATATTATAGTTCACAAAACACTACTGAATCTACATACAAACAAGATTGATTTCATCGTAGAAATAACTCCTTCGGACTAAGTAAAGAACCGCTTGTTTTGAAATGTTGGAGGTAAATTAAATGGAGTGATCCACATTTAATCTATCTTTTCTCGCATCTCCCACAGGTAGGCAACATGAAGGGGGGTGTACCCAGTAATGCCAACAAAACAAGAGTATTGGTGTTACTGAAGAAGCTAATTTATTTTGACCTTCTTTTATAAAGATCGGAGACTCTATCATTTTCTAGCTCTACGAAAACCTTAGCAGGATTAACATATGGAATTGCTTGTTTTACCTTCCTTTCGATATCATCTATCACTGTTTCTATCTTGTCAGTGTCCAAACCGTTAATCAGGTTTACTTCTATTGCAACTAAAACATCCTTTGGTGCAAGATGCATAGTCCGGATTGTTATTATTTTGTTGACTTCAGGTATTTGCTTGATTAGTCTAACGATCCTTTTGTAATCTTGTCTTGATATCGCTTCCCCTATAAGTAATCCTTTATTCTCCCTTGCCAAGAAGAACGCAAATGCCATCAGTACAGCCCCTATGGCAAGAGAGCTCATAGAATCATAAATAGTATTTCCAGTTTGGTTAGAAAGAAAGATACCTATTCCGGCAATTGCAATACCAAGCAACGCTGCTGAATCTTCAACCATGATTGTTATAGTGGAAGGATCTTTACTTTCCTGGAATTCGTAAAGTAATGCACGAAGACTAAACTTGTCACCTCTGGCTTCAATAGATCGCTTTGATAATTCTAGAACAACTCTTAATGCATTTGCTTCAAAAGCAGCAGATATTGCTAAAATGACATAGCTGATATTAACATTCTCGATATGACGGAAGGTACTTATTAACGAACTAAATCCTTGTTGTAATGAAATGAATCCCGATATTCCAAAGAGCATTGTTGCAACGATAAAAGACCAAAAAAACTGCTCTTTACCATAACCGAAAGGATGTCGTTCTGTGGCAGCTTTTCCACTTGTCTTGATTCCAATTAAAAGGAGTACTTGATTAAATGTATCCGACATTGAATGAAGTGTCTCCGCTAACATTGCAATGCTCCCAGTAAGAATAGCCGCGATCAGCTTGGCTACGGCAATTCCGAGATTACCGACCAGAGCTGTATATACTGCATTTTTCGAGGTTGTTACCACGCTGTCTGAACTATTGTAATCATGTCCGACAAGGCAAATGAACCTTGTTATTATAGACCTTTCAAAAAGTAGGTTAAACTCATCGTTTTGAATTTTTTAACATATGAGTCTGTCAAGGTCCCAACCAGGATTCTCGGATATCAGACCTACGAATGCGGGCTGTGGGTACACACTACACGCTGCACATACACAATACACACACAACACTTACACAGGAAAGTAGTTGTGCTAATTTCTAACAATATGACAGAGTATGCCTACCGATCATGGTAACGACCTTCAGCTTTGACGCTGGCGGTCGTAAAGTAACAGCGCTTCCCAATAACCTAGATTTTGGAGATATACTCAAGTTCGGAACTTTGGGAGCTGGAATTGGATGTGCTAAAGGTCCGAATAGCGGAGATTTTGCTCACATAGTAGGTTGGAACACAAAAGCCTGACCATGTGTCGGAGGTGCTCTTGGCGCGGCGGTAATTAGGCTAATCTATAAGTAATGACTAGCAACCACTTCTTACAGTAAAACGCAAAGAATCTTTGGTGTGGAGAAAGGCTTCTGCGTTATTTAGCTATAATAAAGGCTCTGGTCGACTACATAACAACCGCATAAGAAATAATCACATACATAAATAACGTCTAAACTGAAACGGATTAACAATCAAAACGGTAGTCATTGACGGCAGTTACATAAAGAAGAAACTTCCACTGTTTATACACAAACTATAAAGAGAAGGCAAACAAGAGTCGTTTTTGCAGATATCATCGTTCTTTATGGCCTAGTGCAATGTTCTGTTTTTTCCGTTTTACCACTACGTGTTTTATAGCCAAATAACGTACATGGTTACACACAAAGGCATTTTACCACCAGGAGCTATGAGCATTAACAAGGACACTATTTTTTGAAGCATCTCAAGATAGATAGTTAATTACGTCAAACGGCATAACTTTATGTCAAGTTGAATAAAGAAAGTATAAACAATGTGGAATTTTACTTTATGTTAGTGCGATCGTCTAGATTTTGGCGTTCCATAACAATCCAACAGGACTATGGCAGAGGAGCGAATAGTTCTCATTTAGAATAGATAGATAAATTTATCAGATTCCCTAGATAATTTATTATAAGAAGTAGATATAGCATTGAAACATATTTACGAAGTTATTGTAATTGGCTCTCTATCA
>JASHSN010000576.1 GCA_030038695.1 Nitrososphaeraceae archaeon | reverse complement strand
TCACCTCCTTTTTTTGATTAGGTAGCTGGAACGAGCTGCACACATCTATCAGAGCTCTATATAGGCTCACTTTGACAGCAGCTTAGGATATTCCCCATTCAACAAACGAGACCTTCTAGGTCATGCACAATAAGGGGTCAGCTAACCATAGAGAATTCGGAATAGGCTTTTACATGTCTTTCAACAAACTACATTGTACGATAAAATTATTAACTGAGCCGAATAGATTGTTAGTTGATGAAAAGGATAACGCGGCGGTAATTTCGGCCTTTGAATTACTACAGGCAGAGCTAACCAAAAAATTGTCAGAACCATAATCGAATCTAAATCTATTATTAGAACAGGCAATGCAAAAGGAGATAATTGATAAGAGTGCAGCTCAGCAAATAGTCGAATGGTATCAATCACATAGACATAGGATTCTTCACACAGACTATCAGATTGAACATAGTGAAGCTACACAAATTGTAAGTGGTATTATGAAGGTTATTCTTCAATTCACATCTATATCTGAAGCGCTGGATGAATTTCATTTATCAAGTGGTAAAGCCATGGAACGAATTTATTCCTTGGCAAATCACGGGATTCTATTATGTTAACGTGATCGTTATAGCCTTTGTAGTATCCTTGCTCGCACATCCGTTCCACATCACTGACAGATCCCTTACACGCACTACTAACACGAGATAAGATGTATTCTAATCTTGTAAACGGGCGATGTTTTTACTATATTTGATTGAGTACTTGCTTAGGAATGCTGCGGTTTCAGAGTATAGATTACATTGTGATGCGAGAGAATTTAACTACGAATTATACACCGGATCAATATCTTAATAGTCTAATGCTAGGCGATGCAGCAGATTACAAGGCTTTTCCAGATATAAGGTTCAACCAAAATACCACAAATAATATCGTCCTAGCAGGTCATCCAGGATATATGCTAAATGGTACTTTCAGGGATCCCACTTCTGATGCATTACAAAGGTTTACCAATATCGGAACAATTATTGGAGATAAAGTATACTCTATCATACACTATTCTCCAGCAGAGACATATCCAATTTACAATACGATATATGATCAGATGATTAAATCATTTGAGGTTATTCCACAAAATAGTAGTGCAGCAACATCACTATCTACATATGAGAATAGGAATTACGGGATACACATTCAGTATCCATCTGATTGGAGTGTGCAGGAATCGAAATCATCTGGTGAACTGATCAACGTCGCTACATTTGTTTCTCCAACAGGACCGGATTCCGATCCGACCGCTGATGTATGCATATACTTGGATAAACTTCATAATTCGACTACTACTCTAGACAATTACGCGCATTTCGTTGCTTTCACTGACTACGAAAATAAACCTTCATATATTCATGCTTTTAAACTACTTGAATTAAGTACAAATTCGTCAACCCTTGCAGGGAAACCGGCATACACGATAATTGGTACATATCAAAATCCATCATTTGGCTTGCAACAGCTAATGGAAACAGGGACAATAATTGGTAATAAAGCATACAGCGTGCAATATATTGCAGATGCCCCAAAGTACTCTGATTATTTACCAATAATACAAAAGATGATTGATTCGTTGGTGATCAAGAGATCCTTAGGAACAGGTAGTGGATCTATTACAGATAACAGCACTAATTTGCATCCAGATAACCTGGAAAAGTGTCATGATGGACTATGTTATATAATGTGGACTAAACACATGCTGACACAAACGGCATGAGAAAACCTAAAATGATTTAATTTAAGGAAGCGACCTGTGCTAAAGTCTTTGAAATACACGTCTCAGTAAAAATGACCACTCCCTCCCCAGCTAGTATTTCATTGTATATTACAAACTATGATTTGTACCCGCCTAAGGATGTGCAAAAGAAGATTACTAACACAGGCACAGGAGAAGATCAATAAGGACGACATCGTTATCACAGCGAAAGAAGTAAATAAAAACAAATTTGCAATCGACCTTGATACTGAATGTCCTCGTTGTCATGACATAATGTCATTATGTTCTAACTTCGATAAGCTATGCTATACATGTAAAGGTTGCAGCTTCCTCATTGCTTTGAATCATTCGCTGTGAACTTTAATAACGCTAAATAAAGGTGACTTCAAATGGGTAGAACGATTCCCTCATTTCGAATAGCAAGCGTAATGGAAGAAAAAGAATGGAAACCATTCCGAAATTCCCTAGACAAGTCAGACAGAAAGATATTCGATGAGATGTTTTCAATTGCTCACTTGTATAATTCTGCGTCCTCTTATGCTGCTAAACCAATTCGCATACAACCAATTTTTATGTCTATCATATTTCATCATTATAAACAGCTTGCAAGGTTATCTAAGGAAATTGAAGAGGTTAAGTGAATGACTGATAACTTACATTGTAGTTGATGAATATGGTTCTCGCTTGGTTTGTAAATTTATCTGCTTGGAGATATCACAGATTTATAAAACTATAGCAAACGGCATTACTAAAACAGAAAGTGTCCTAGCAGAGTAGATTATTGAATTGTTAAACTTGGACACGAAGTTAACGAAAGATGATATTGCCAGTTACTGTTTATACCGATATAGCTTCCTTGACAACAGCATAAGAACGAAAACAGATATGGCTATCTTAGTGCTATGACTAGATGATACTATTACCGGCAAATTGTTCTCCATTACCTCACATATTTTACGTACAATTTGCATAATGGAATACATGATACGTTGAAGTAGGCGTCACTCTATACATATATGTTTTAACAGCCTGTGTTTTTGCACACTAGCATTGCTTATCTATCGATGCCTCGCCTTGCATAAGTTTTAGTAATTTCTGCAGACAGGATGTGTAATGGATTTACGGGGACGGGAATCTTTGTTGATACTTCTTTGGATCTCTGGATATCTTTATTGATACTACACTTCTTTGGATCCTGATTGCCATCGAATCTATATGTTATCTAGGTGTATTGATTGTGCGTAGACATATTCATCAACTTCTGCGTTATTGATTTTGTCTCTACGATGCACAGTGACATGAGATAGAATTAATGGCGCGAGATTAGAGATTTGCAAATACGATTACCCACCTACTTGCAGAGGTTATTTATTGCTTCATTGCATACCATAGTCTGCCTTATAACACCATCACGAATTTCATTTCTTAATTCCGGTGAATCGCCACAAGCGTGCAAAAGTTCGTGGTAGATTATGGATTCAAAGGAAGTAGAAAGGCCTGTCGAATAAATCGTTGAATTTCTTACCTCAAGTATGTCAAGATAAATAATTAACATTGGGTTCATCAGATTATCCTTAGAATGGAGGACTGTTGCTGCGATACTTGGATTCGAGGGACAGTAACGATTGAATATCTTAACACGAATACTGGAAGGTTCGAAAAGTACGAAATCTGACAGGACCTCACTTATACCTTGTGCATAAGTCAGATCAGGAAGTTGATATTCTGACATTTTCTGTTCTGATGGTTTCGTTTTCCACAAAGCACAATACCGTCTTGCCACGTTATTGCATTCATTTTGGATGTTAGCAACGCCTAAAGAGAAAAATTTGTTTATTGCTAGGTTTGTAGCCACTGCAACCGTTTGACCTTTTTCACCACCCTCGACTTCATACCTAATGATAGGCAATGTTGCTATTCGTAGATCGTGTGATATATTTGGTTTTACGGTTTGTAATAAATTTTCAACGGATTTAGCACCATCGGACGACGCCATAGCACATTTATCAGACCAGCTTATCGCTTTAACAGCTAGGCTTGATTTATTAGAAAAACGACGTTAAGTTACAGTCAAAGAAAGAATAGCAAGGTTATCAGAACGCAGAGGATTCGGATAAAGAATTCAGAATCGAAAGCTGGGAAAATCTTTAGCAATTATTATTTACAGAAATTGTGATTAATGTATTATGTATAAACTGGGCTTGACCATAGTGACAATCCTAACAGCATACATGTCAGCTGTTAGCTTGTCAAATGACGCATTTGCACAAGCAGGCCGACCAACCAATGACGCCATTCACGCACAGGTAGTGACTGGATCAGGGCAGGTGAAACAAGATTTAAAGCAAGCGGTAGATGCATATCAAGCAATTCAAGATTCGGTACAGCAGCAAGTAAATCAACTGAAAAATCAAGCACTAAAAAATATTGATTCGCTGACTGGGAATCTAATAAGTGATAAGTAAGTCATCTATATCATATAGGTTTGATTGATAGCGTGACCCATAAACAAATAATCAGAAAAAATTTCAGATAACTTTTAGTATGAGTTATACATCCGAAAGATATTGAGAAAGTGTGGACATGAATATGATGAAGCCGAGCAGCTAATCGAACATTTGGCTAGTCAACATATGCGTTGCAAACTCTGCCATAACTTAATTTTTCAAGGCCGTTCGTCTGTATCAAGACGGCAAATAAGCAACCTATTATGTTGACCTACTACACCCAACCCAATCTAAAGGGTGGCAACAAACGATTGGTTCACATATCAACATATTACTGTCAAAACTAAATCTTCTGTAAGCGATGATAAACCTTGGTCCTAGTTCAGCTAGCAACAGGGCCCAAGGATTACCAAAGCAACGTCATAGCAAGTAGTACCTTCATCAATAAAAACCGACATTTAAGACTCGCGAAGCTTTGTATAGAGAGTCTCTCCTTTATGATATCAATATTTGATACCTCTACAACTAACCAGACATCAGAGAGGGTGATGTATCGGGCCGGTACATACATTCCAGTACATACGTTCTACAATATATTCCAGATGCATATCAATACTCTGATTATTTACCATGGTTCAAATTCATTGTCCTCCTTTGTTGTATTTATGTCCGTTTGACTGCAATGCAGTAACTATTGTGACACACAATATGCAGCAAGCAGTCAGTGTTTCTGATTATGTACTTAGTAGAGACGATAGTGCGTAATACGACAAAGATATTTGAGAACCCTGAAAA
>JASHSN010000575.1 GCA_030038695.1 Nitrososphaeraceae archaeon | reverse complement strand
AAAGCCAAGACCTGCTGTGCCAAAGCCAATGGATGACGCGGATACGTCGGTACGATTGCTGTGCCCAAGCGTATTTTAGATGTTTTTGTTGCGGCAGCTGAAAACATTGTCAATGTATCTAGATATGTTTGATTCATCATATTTGTCTGATTCCAGCTTCCTCAGCGGCTACAATTTGCTTTATAGCCGTTGATGCGCTCGTCCTACGTGCGCTCACCCCACCCACAACAAATCCGACACGATCCTTGATTGACTTCAAAGACGTTACGTTGCCTGTAGGAAAGGATGAGGGTTCATGAATCGATAAACCAAGCGTTTTTGAGCTGTTTGTATTCATTAACTAATAGACGGAGCGAAAGTATTTATCGTTGGTGCAAGCCTAGCTGCAGAAATCATCTATGAATTTTTAAAAGTGTCAGATATGTTAATTGATTCGTGATGAATGAGACAAACAACAGCGGCTGGAATTTCACCTGGCCTGTTTAAGGGTCCGCATTATTTCAGCCTTAACTATGTTGCTTCAATATTGGCCCCATTCGTGTTGGCATGTACCAGGCATGTTACAATCAACAAATAATAAGAGTCAATTGACAGAGGACAAATGAGGGAGCATGGCAGAAACACATGACAGAGGACAAATACATATTAAAGCAGACTTTATGATCGAAGAGGGAAAAATTGAAGAATTTAAGAAACTGATACAGGACATAAGCAAACTGGTAGAAAATGAGCCAAATACGATAAGGTATCAGTTTTACCTTAATAAAGGTGAGACAAGTTGTGTCGTAAATGAAACATATGCAAATTCGGAGGCTGCACTTGCTCACACCAAAGGAGTTGCATTGCAAGAGATACTCCCAAAGATTTTGAGAGTAGCGAAGATGACTAGAATTGATGTGTACGGAAACCCTAGCGAGGAATTACAAAAAGTATTAACAGGTGATGCGCAGATTTACAATTTTTTTGTTGGGTTCAGCCGTTAACGGTCCGTCACCGCCCCAAAACAACGTTTGGATTGGGATTTCTTGGCTTGCTGCTTTGGGTAGTAGTCAAAAATATCAAGAGTATTCTCGATAGGAGGACATGGACCCACTATAAAAATACTATTCTACCGTCATTATTGTCATTATACACCAGTACTACTACTCCCTCATTTAGTAAATCGAATTGCATCATTATAGGTTAGAGATTAGTACTACAAATAGTAGCTCAGTCAGGATCTCAAATCTAAGATTTTGATGAACTATTTCTAATTATGCATTATAAACAGGCAATTCATCCCACACTGTAGCAGGTATCTTCGAATGTTATATACTAACCTACCATAATGCTTTCCAGCCTGTCTCAATTAATGTCGTACTTGATCATTGTGCCGAAAAACCCTTCTGATGAACTGCTCTAAGTGGACTAAGAGTCTATCCAAATCCAAGTTAGTTCCTAATAGTAGCAAATTCTACGATCGTACAGGTTGCCTTGCCATCTATTAGAAGAGAATTCGGTGTATCTGTCAATGGATTACAATGGATAATAGCACTGACAGTTGCGATGCCTGATGATGATCGTGCTCCATGGTCATACTCATACAGATTATACTAGTTAATGGTGGTGCAAGCCTAGCTGCATAAATAGAATAGAAATTCTTAAGAGTGTCAGATATGTTAATGTGCATGTATTGGAACAGACACTAACAACGGCAGCGGGAATTTCAGTAGATAAAATCGATTTACATATCCTGAGCTTACTCTATGCCAATTGTAGAACTCCTTATAGAAGTATAGCTTCAACAGTCGGTTTAAGCGCTAATGCTGTTAAGACAAGAGTTAAAAAGATCATAGCTAAGGGGATATTAAAAAAATTCATTGTAAAGGTAAACCCGGCAATATTTGGATATGAAAAACAATGCTTTATGGTAGTAAGGAATAGCGATAAAATAATCATGAAAGAAAAAGACTATGTCTTTAATCAGCTGAATCTTTTAGGCGATGTTTTGGGCTATGCCAAGCAACTAGGAGGAGACACAATATTTTTGCTTTTAGTTAGAGCAGAAGCCGAAGAAAAGATTGAGTTTGTTACTAATTTATTGAAACCAGCAACTATCGAGTATAGATTTGCAACGATAAACCCACCTTCCATGAATGTCAGCATCTCTGATTTAAAAATAATAAAGTGTCTCTTATCTAATGCTAGAATGGAAGTTGCAGACATCGCAAAAGAAGCTTCAATATCGCCTAGAACTGCAACAAGAAGAATAGAAAAATTGACACAAAATCATATGCTAGATTTTGGTATTATTCGTGACATGTCTTCTATGAATTTAACTGGTTATATCGAGTTTGTATTGATGATAGCTGTGAACAAATCAGCTTACGGAGGAGTCATTGAAAGAATGTATCGTGAAATGCAAGAATACTTGACAGATATTCCTCTAGATACAGCTGGAAGCGATGTGATTATAGCAGTATTTTTTTGCTCAAACATACCTACAGTTGATTCAATTGTGACAAGAGTAAAATCGTATGGTGGAGTACAGGGAGTTGAATTATTTATTACAACCAAGGTGGCGGTATATCGCCAAGAATGGTTAGTAAGAGAAGTTAACAAAAAATTAAGGTCGTATACAAAGACAACAGTTAGATTGCCTGCTGTTAAATAGTATTATTGATATGCTTCTCGTGTTAGTTTAAGTAATAGTACGCTGTTTAAATCTATCCATAATAACTGGTTCTTGTTATTGTTAGGTTAGCGACTATAATCGAGATTCATTAATATGGGAAAATAAAATCTAACCAACTATTTTGTGCAGTCAACAACTACCTACCAGTGTTTCAGAATATGTTAACTTCTTTCAAAGCTCCTGCTACTTCCGTGAATACTACTACCTGGGCTACCAAAGCAGCCACGATAATCAATTAAACAACGATCCAAAAAACTCCTATTCCATTACTAAATGGTGCAGGTCGGTCGTCAAATCTAAATCGCTTTCATAACCAATCACTTGCTATCCTTGCCATGTCTACCAAGGCCTCAAACATGGCCAAAATAAAATAACCAAATTTTTGATTACTAATCAGATACTCCCTGAGTATTGATCTGTTGATTACTAATCAGATATTACCGGTAAGTCTAACCTGACTAGTATAGTAAGGTACTAGAATTATACGTTTCAAGAACAAGGTGATTACATAATGAACGTTACTGTATACGGAATT
>JASHSN010000574.1 GCA_030038695.1 Nitrososphaeraceae archaeon | reverse complement strand
CGGTGAACGTTTTGGAAGAAATATCACAGTCAGCCAATCTAATTGGCTTTTTATGAATTGTTTGGTCTGTCTGCTTACATGAAATGATGCCCTTCATGAAATCAAACAGTTCTGCTTTCTTGACCTTGGATAAGGCCAGATGTTCGGCTTTCACATACAGAATAAAAAATGGCCTAAAAAATTACTAAGCTAAAGCTGTTCTTGTCTAAAATTAATAACATTCAGATAATGATATGTTGATAAAAAATGCGATACTTAACTTAGTAGCTTCTTATCGAGAGAATAAAAATGGCTATCGACGAAACGTTTATGATTATAAGCGACACAGTAATACAAAATCAATGCCTGTAATCATTTATGATGCTTGCACTATAATTGGTCATTCTATATCTTAATCTCTATGTAATACTCATGCAATTATCCTGATAGACGTAACCTAGCCTTTCGTAAAACGACATTGTCTCATCGGAGCAATTCAATATTGTTCTTACGCAGCCCATAGTTTTTGCAATTTTAGTCGCATGATGTACTAATCTAGACCCAATGCCCTTTCTTTCATATCCTTTTCTCACAGCTACATCCTCTAAATGTCCAACCCTTCCACCACTGAAAATAAATTTAGGTTCAACAAGAAGGGTTGTTGTGCCAATGACTAAACCACGATGTTGGTCATTGTCGTCACTGAAATTGGATTCGATCTTGCTTTCAATAACGGCAACAAATATCCTGTGGAGTGGATTCGATCTTATATCCTTTAATATGGAAAGTGCTACAGGTTTAGTAAGTCCTCCGAGAGGCAAGCTTTCAAGAACTTCTAAGAATCGGCCATGGTTAATGTCTTCTTCCTTGATTTGACGTATTTTATAGTTTATAGAATTACGCACCGATGTAATGTTGTTATCGTTTGTTTTCTTGTGTGGACCTCGTCTATCAAGTACCAAATCCGGACTCTCCGTATGTATGTAAAATACTGGTAATTTAATATTCCTAGAATTTCTATCTTCATAGCTATTCCTACTACCAAAGCATGAAATTTATTACCATTCATACCTACTCGTTTAATCCACAAGACAGTTTTCTATTGGCTCAATGGGAAATATCCAAAACATTTTGAAATCACATCCCAGGTATAGGTATAGGAAAGACCAATATTGTATCTTATTTCTAGCTTTTTAAGTTCTTGAGTAATCTTAAACGTCCTTGACGAAAAAGCAGGACACGTATCATGTAATGTAAATATTGCTAATGATTTCAATATTTCATCTTCCTCTTAAGTTCCTTGAATCTATTTCGTAGCGTGACATCTGTTATTCCTGCCGCTTTAGCGATACTATGCTGACTAGTACGATAACCAGTTTTTTTACAGCTAATGTAGAGAATAGACGCAGCAACAGCCATAGGATTCTTTCCGGCTGACAGTTCTCGTTTTATAATCTCATTCATCATGAGTGCAGCGAGGTGCTTTGCTTTTTCGTTAGCATTAATCATGTCTGCTAGTCTAATAAGGCATTTGGATGGATCAATGTTAGGAAGTTTAAGGTAAAGTTTATCCATTAACATTCTACAGCATTTTGCTAAAATCTTTCGCTTCACATTTGCAATGGTTGCAATATCATTCAAGGGACGTGGAGCTTCTGTTTCTCGACACGCAATATATACTGCTGCTGCGACTATTGTCGTATGAGCTCTACCTCGAACTAATCCTTTTTCACTAGCATTTCTTACCACATATTTTGCATTATCTATTATGTTTTGTGAGAGCCCAAGCCTATTCTTTAAGACATGAAAATCTTGGTGAACCTGTTCAGAATTTAAATCCATATTTTGCTGCCTCCGAAATCATGTTGAAATAAACATGAATTATTTAAGGCAATGTCATGCTTAACCAACTTGTCGGCCATCACAGATGGCATTTTTACATATTGCTTGGTCCTCGTCAACTGTCTTAGTATGCGTTTGAAGAATTCTACGATTGTTTGAAGTATCAATCTTTTCGTCAGTTTTCCATGCGTCACAGTCATCCAAGTAATACACGTACTAAAAATTACTACGGGGATGACCATCTCCTTTAGACCTGCAACAACGATTTGTTTGTTATTCACATAGGTCACTCATCAGTGTGCAATTTCGTCGTACAATAAGGTTTTATTAAAGCATTACTTTTAGCTAAAGTCTTATATATAGCTTGTAAGACGTGAAAGTTTCATATTAAGATTGTTGGTGCACAAATTGGATCGTCTCATTTTGAGCGTTAAAACAGCCATAAATCTACGTTTTGTATAGTCGATTTCTTAGGGATTTTTCATTGCTTGTTATGAAGATGTGTTATTTCTTTCTTTAGCGTGAATTCCTAAATGAAAAATGTTGTATAGAAGTGTAGAAAAAAATATGATATTCTGAATCATATCTTACGCGTAAACTATTAATATCTGATAGTTGATGCGAGTATGACAAGTACGTAGTGAGCTTCTTTATTGGGTTAAGGTACTTTGTTTATAATTTGAAATCTTAGATCATCTTTTAAATAAGACGATGTGTAATGAGGATGAAATAAGAACCATAGATTTTGTACTATTAACATGTGCCGCTATTAACTCGTCCGTTTATATATCCTAAGTCTGCGTTTATTTGTTTGCGAAATATTTTCTTTAAAATTTAGTTGTTTATATGAGTTCTTACGTTCTCCTCAATACCAGAATTTCGTTCGACATCAATTCAGAGTCCCTGTTTCTTATGCCCTACACGAAGTGTATTTCATACCTTGGACCTTCAATTATTATTTTTTCATTTTGAGCTTGAAACTATTTCTCCAGTAGTGCTATCGATGAAATAATCATTCTTATTATTTTTTACTTCCCATGCAAAATAGTCGCCTGTGGTTATTGTTGGTTCTGTTTTGCCAATATAGTTTCCTATTGAATTTGAATTTATGTTAGAGTCAAAAATGCTACCGTCACCTTTGATATATACGTACCTAGTAGAGAAATCATTTGGATTGTATTTAGTTAGATTGAGTTTATATGCTACTATTGATACTGCATCTTCACCCGTTATTGGTGTAGAAAAGAATGTAGGAAAGAGTAATGAACCTTCTAATCCTAGATATACGGCAACTGTTGCAACTGTCGTAACTGCAATGAAAATAGGTATTTTCTTGTTCACTGTTCTGTTTTAGTTCCAATCTTTATTAATATTATAGTTGCTGGTGACTTCGTTACCACCCACATATACAGAGAGGAATGGAGTGGTATTGGAGCAAATGAACTCTTGAAACTTGCCAGATTTTTTTTGGCACGGCAGCCTTGGAGTATGAAAAAGCGGAAGTTCAGGGAAAGAGAACTTCAATGTGGGTAGCAGTAAGGTTCGCCAAGCTTGACAGGAATTACTGTTTTGCGTTAATAATTCAAGTAGTTTGCATACCCAATGTTAAAACTGCATTATCGTTCATCATATTTTGGTTTCCAAATACACAAAATAAGAACCACCCGTCTGTGTGCGTGATCTCTTTTTTACCACGTGTATTCTTGCAAAAGTCTCCTAGAAAGCGTATCAGATTTGGATATTCTTTTTTTAGAGAGAAAAGACGGAACTGCTTAGAGAGCACCGTCTCCGGTTTTTTTGGTTCTTAAATCAACAGCAATGGAAATATCCGAAACAAATATTTTTCCACCCAATTCGCTACCCAATCTATTAGTAAGCTTTGATACTAATTGTTCTACTTGATCATCTTTAACAATTACGTCTATCTTGGTTCTTGGGATATATTCTGGCTGTGTTTCGACAGTGCCTCTTCCAACTATGATGCCTTCAGCCTTTACCCTGCCACTTCCCTCTACCGTGTAATAGCTCATTCCTCCGCTATTTACATTTATTAGTATTGCATGTGCATCCTTCAACTTGCTTTCAGGTATTATTAGTTCAATTTTCTTCATGATTGTGTCACACTCTAATATTCGCCAATATTATACAGTTCATCATCCTATTTATGTTTATGATATCCAGAAGTAGTAAAGCTTCGATGGTAAAACCACTTCTCATGTGTTTTTTATATTATTATTGTTATAACAATGACCTAGAAAACTAGGTTGACTCTTCAAGACGAAGATGATGTTTTATTCTATTCTACTTTTATTATGATCTATAAAATCCTTTTATTATGATGAGTCAAATGAAAGGATTTGGGTTCTGTTGAATCATCAGGTGTTTTATTCCGTTGTTGGGATTCAGTTGGTAGAAACCATCTATACCATTCTTTTCCATCGCTTACCCATATTCTTGTATCATCCATGAAAATATGCCTAATCCTGAAACACGAATGAATGGAAAATTCTTCACTTATCAATAGACCATTGCAATGAGGACATCTCGTAAAATTATTTGGATTCTGGAACATTCTCATTCCCTTTTTCGATAAGATGTTCATTTCGAATCTTGTTGAATTCATCAATGTTGTTGTTAATAAAAGTAGTAAAAAGACCATGGATTCTCATTTTACCTTCGTCATCGACATTATGAAAAGTTTCAGAAAAGAAACCCCACAACGCTTCATCCTCGTTTATCTCCCTTACATCATGAAGGGATTTTTCAGCTGTAATATGTTCATCTGCAAAAGTAGTATCCCCCCAAAAACTCTGATGACCTGGTATCGTTTTACTGATTCTGTGCATTTTTAGACCATTATCGGCACACATCAAAATGTGTTTTAATGTAGGGATTGATAATCGTGCGTCCACTACTATCTCACGATATAATGTGGGTTTACCTTTCTCCAGTTCTTTGGGAGGAGATACCCGATTTTGATAAAGAATTAGTGAAACATAGTCATCCATAAAATGCATGTACGTTCCGTCTATGCTTGCTATTGGGTATGCGCTTGGGAAGTAATTGTCGGCATTACTAGAATCTGATTCATGTTCGGACATTTCTAATATTTCCCCTGTCTACCTTAGCTTGTCTTACTTTCGGATTCTGTACTCTTGTAATTCGTGGTTTATTCCAGTATGGAGACTTGCATTTAGGACAAATAATTGGACTTTCGTCTGTC
>JASHSN010000573.1 GCA_030038695.1 Nitrososphaeraceae archaeon | reverse complement strand
CAAAGAAGGCTCCATATCTAAATCCAAATGAGAGGAAGGTAAATCAGCGGATAAAATCAAACATATGTGCAAACAGATTCTACGATCATATAGAAGAGCAAAAAACTGCAATATCAGAATATCTGGACAAAACATTTGGTAGATGGTATGACGACATTAGATATGACACTTGACTTACGACTATCTACCTCTCCTACTACATTCATCATATTTCTAAATTCCAAGTTCACTTTGTTACTTTCTGACGGAAACATGAGTTTTGTGTCTTCTATAGCATCTAGTATTACTTCTTTTAAATCAAATTTTATCTTATTTAGCCTTAACGTATCACTTTCGATTCTTGTAACATCTAGTATGTCTTTAGTTAACTTTTGAATTCGGAATGCATTTCTATACATACCATCAATAAATGACTGAGTTTGCTGTTCAATATACTGAGGGTCGGCCTTTGCCAGTTCTGTATAACCCAGAATCGATTGCGCAGGAGTTCTTAGTTCATGAGCCGCTATATTAATAAATTCTTGTTGCATTTTGTCATGTTGTTTTAACTTTTGATATAACTCAAGCTGATTCCAAAAATTCTCAAAGATAGAAACATAAGAGGTTACAGTTGGTTGGCTTGTCGAGTAGGTTGATAATCCTACAGCTTCTGTAAAACGTTCGCTTGAATCATTTACTTTTTCAATAGCTAAAGATGCCTCTCTATCAACTACCAGTATTGTTGCTGTAGTTACGTTAAGATTTGGTTCTGATTCTAAATGACATATTTTAAGATTAGATTTATCTGAATCTTGAGATAAAGTTGTTGTTTTAGTCTTCATCTCTTCTAGTATTTTTTCAATCGTATTGTTAATGGGCGTTAAAATCCTAATGTTTATTGCTCTTCCTTCAGGCTTAGCTGATATTTCTTCAAGTAACTGTATTGCACCAATTCTATACTCGCGCATAAACGAATTAACCGTAGGAAGCATTAGCAATACTTCTGATTCCGCAGTTTTTATCAAATCGATAAATAGATTTTGTGTTCTTGAAGAGTTATCAATAATTTCTGTTATACCTAAACTAGCACCATTTTTAATTTCAAGTGTTTTTCTTTCAGCAGAACTAGATGTATTCCAAAGGCTATTGAATATGTATTGTTGATGTTCTACAATTTCTTTAAAGTTGCTGTAAATCATCCATTCTGAAAAATCCCTCTCTTTAAAACTAAATGCTGAAACATACTCCTGTTCGCTTACGGAGAAGTTTCCCTTAATACCATCCAAATGACGAAGTTCATCAACTATTAACATCATCTCTTTGCAATAACGAAGGTTATCTTTTGTGATTTCTGTAATGTACCTTATTGTTACGCCCCTTCGTTTCGCATCAATAAATGAGTCCCTTATTTGTTTAAATTCTACAGCTAACAATGGCCTCGTGTTGTGCGCGCAAACATCGATTCTAGTCTGCGCATTCTGCATAAATTGTACAAAACGGTAGACAACTTTATCACTTCCATGTACAATTTCAGTCGTTACCTCCTTGTTGCTCACATTCCTTCTCTTATCCAACTTTCCAAATAGCAGCGGACGGCTGGTTCATTTCATTTTTGAAGGTATCAACATCTTTCTGGTCAAAATAAATCTCTGCGAGGTTAAGCCCATCATCTAGCATAATATGCCAGCTTCCCTTTTGTTTGATTTGTGGGAATCCCATAAGGATTTGGTCGATACTAGGATTAAGCATCGTATTCTTTGGATTAAATCCTTCTCCTCTTTGTTCTTTCAATGACCGTTCTACTTTCTCTTTAAAGACCTTGGCATCATTTATATCAAAGTAAATTGTTGTAGGTTTTCCCATATCTGCCATTATAATATGATGAACTTTTCCCCTATCATTTAGTGAATCAAATATCAAACCATCGTGTGGATTAAGGTCAACGCTTAGTATTTCTTTATCATCCTCTTAATTTTCATTAGTGTTTATAGTATTTAGTAATTGTACGGTGAGTTTAGAATTTATAAAACAATCCTACCCTACCTACAAAGCAAAATCGGCAGAACATAGCAGAAAGTAGCCTGCTACCTAGAAAGTGGGGTAGGATTTCTTATCATAGGCACAACTATCAAAGCGACATCGGAGCTCTGCCAAGTGTGTAATTCGAAACATCTTCTCAGGCAATTCGCGCGGAATTTCTGCCTTATTGCTGATGTTTTTGCTGGTGGCGCTTATACTCCGATGTGGATAGGAATTCCTGCCCGCAATCTTTACAGATGGAGACCATATCTAATTGATTTCTGACGTGCGGGATCCACTGGGTCCATATGTACATTAGAAAAATAATTTAGGTCACAAAAAGATCCTGTCAAAATAGGATTGCTGGTTGGTGGTGGTGATTGAATAGGATGTGCTGGATTTATTTCTTCTTAATTTCTTTAAGATAGAGTCTCATCGATTCTACGATAAGCGCAGTTACTGTCGTTTTCATATCTATAGCCAAATGTTTGAAATCATCAAGCAGTTCGGTAGGGATGACCACGGTAGTTTTACTTTCATCTATCGTCTCACTTGTTTCCATCTAAGATATTAACATGAACAGATATATTTATTTATTTATTTATTGTTTATCTTCTATATATCCGAACGTATGGATGTCTTTATATATTAATATTAGGCCTTTATAACGTGTTGATATATGACCGTATAGACGTATACAGGTATAGGTTTATATATTCTATGCATATTGATATAGAATATGAAGTATAGAGATAGAAATGAAATCATCGCGCAAATATTAGAAAGTGCTAACGGCAATAGGATTACACTGTCTAACAAAATTACGTATAGTAGTAACCGTTATTGTTCATTATGTATTTAGCTTAGGACCACAAATTGAAATCATTTGATCTGTTCGGGCAAAGAACTGGACTATACTTACGGACATGAACCCGATGCCAATGTAAGAGAAAGAATCTTACTTCTAAGACGTGTCAGAATTGATAACCAAGAAGCTGCAAGTGTAGCTGAGTTAGAACTTCACAGATCTAGAGGATGGGCTTACAAATGGTTGAAAAGATACAGCAATGATGGCATGCGCGGTTTGAAAGATAAACCCCGTAGTGGTCG
>JASHSN010000572.1 GCA_030038695.1 Nitrososphaeraceae archaeon | reverse complement strand
TGAATTTGTTTCTAATTCTGAACTCCTTCCTGTTTTAACAGACATCACTTTTCCTGTGCTTGAGTTTATCTTAATAGTTAGCCAAACTTCATTTTTTCCTTTCTTACGCAAAGCAGTAATATATCGCTGCATATCTCTAGATGGAAGTGAGACCTCAAAATTCAGAATCTTTCCAGCTTCAAGATCTGCTTTATTTGAGATCTTAGATGAAATTGAGGATGAAGCAGCTGTAACGGTTCTATTTGATGTTGACAAAGTAGTAGTCTCTTTTTGTGCTTCTTCCAGTTTCTGATTCTCTGAGAATTCGCCTAAACCCAATTTAACATGCCTACTTGCAGCATCTTCAATCTGTATTATTTTGTCAGGAGTTTCAGATAGTTTGTCACTAGAAATATCATCGACTACAAAGTTGCTTATGCTTTGTCTTCCAAATTTGTCAATATTTGGATGAACATTATGTTTAGTATTACCTAAAAAAGTCATTTCAGAGGTATCATTAATATTGTTTTTAGGAAATGGCGTCCTAACTCTCCTTGGGATATTAAGGTTATTTGCAGGCAAATATCTGCGAATATTTCTTTCAGTGAATCCAGCTAGATGATTATGGTCATTGTGTATTTTCTCAACAGCAGCTTTGTGTGTGAGGCCATCCACAAGTGTTAACCTATTGTACATCTGAGGAATTAACTCAAACGCACGTACCGCAGCCGGATAAACTTTCTGGAATTCTCGGGATAGTTCTTCATATGACTTTTCTTTGTACTCGTTCAAGTCCTGGGATTGACTAATTTCAGTAGCAGACTTGGTATCCTTCTTTGACAACGTTCTTAGTCATCTCCTAGAAATTTATTCACGCAGATATCGCAAAGCGACAATAATATTGTCCTATCACGTCCTGCTTCTACTTCGATAGTAGTAGTGGCTTTTACAAAGCAACCAACTGCCTCACAGATCTCAACAGTTTTATTAGCTTCATTGATTACGTTATCTAAAGTATTCGACTCTATGAGCGTACCCTTAATTTGACTTTTTCCTGCATCAAGCACTTTCATTACTGTTTACTGTTTCCTATTCTCACAAAATATAATTAAAAAAATCGTGTCAAAAGTAAAAATTTCAATAATCGAAATTTTGAGTTTTTCAAAATTTAAAAGTCCGAAGCTGAAACATATGTCAATGTGGAAGTATCTCGAAGGTTACTATTGTAAGGATGATAGATCTCTAGAAGGCATTAAAACTGAGCCTTCAAGAACGGTTTTGTGTACAATCTCTAAGCACTATCCCGTGGGAATTACAGCAAAGGAAATCTCCAAGCAAACTAGAATTCGGCCTGATACAGTACGTGGTTCGCTAAAGTCTCTCGAAGTTGCTGGGTTCATAAAAAAAAGGAAATATGAACCGAGTAGGGGTAGGCCCGGCGCTGATGGTCATGACGACGTTCGTTCGCTGAGATTTCATATTGAGAATAGAAATTTTGCTTTGAATAAAAATGACGAGTACCAATTTGCACCAGGTTACACAAAATATACTTCTGATTTTCTGAATGCCTGGAGTGTACTTGTAGATAAGGACCAACTAGATGACCTTTATCCCTCATTGATGAAAATTGTTAGGCAAGTGTGGACTAAGATAACTAGCTCCGAAGATCCAGTGCTCAAGCAACTACTTCCTAGGACTGAAAGTGTAGATGGGGACAGAATAAGTATGCAGTGTGAATATTGTAGAATAAATCATGATGCTCGGGATTTCATACGTGCTATATTACTGCATATTCTAGATCAATTCGAGACAAGTAGTGCATTTATGAACTTCTTTGATGAGCAACATTTCATATCAAAAGATAGGTTTGAAACGCAGCGTCTCCCAAACCAAGAGAATTCGAAATCAGAAGAACAATCTAAAGAATGGCGAGATAAAGACAGTAAATTACCTCAGTTTCAAATACAACAGACATCTCCAGAAACGAATATAATCGAAGTAGATAAGACACAAACCAAAGATGGAATAAACGTAACACTACACAAAGTTGAATTCTCAGCAGAATGTACTGCAGTGTTCTTAACATTAGAAAACACAAACGATGATCATAACCATCGTACAATTGAGTTTTATGGGAGCAAATGTATAGCTCTGCAGGGTGACTATGAATTTAAAGTTACTTCCGCGGGTCCAAATTATAAAAGTATTAGAGGGGTTCGCTTTGGCACCAAAGATTACGGTGCAGTAAAATTTGAGAGGTTACATTATAACGAACCTACAGTAAAATTTGAATTTGTATGTATTGACCCGGTCGAACCATTTGCCTGGTCTCGGTTGTTCGTATTTGAAGTACAGATTCACAAATAATAAACTAACGTGGAATCTACAGACTTCTATCTATAACAATTCTAAATTATCTTCTATTTATAACAATTTGTTAGTCAACACTTTTGGTTTAATTTGAGCTAATTTTGGATTCTGTTGTATAATTGACAATATCTGATTAAATTGCTGATTCATTTCTTCCCGCATTTTCTCCATGTCTTCTTCATGTTTCTGCTGAATTATTTGAGTCTCCTTTTCTTTATCGGTCCGCAATTTTTCTAATTCTTTTTTCATAGCTTCTTGCTCTAGGATTTTGTTAGCAAGATGAGACTCCAACCGCTCTACACTTGGAACATCTTTTAATTTTTCTTCGAATTCTGCAATTTGCTTTCGTAGTCTGTATTCATCGTTTATAGTTAATGCATCTATTGCTTTCATATATTCTAACAATATCTTTTGTTGTGATTTCTCGTTATCTTTGTCATAATAAACATTGTCTAACTTCACACTATGCCCCATCAACAATTCTTTGAATGTATATGCTACGTCTGAATTCATTAGCGCTGTATTGAAAAACTTTCTCAGACTGTGATCAGGCTGTAGATCTTCTAATGGGAGTCCAGCTTTTCTTACTAGAAAACGCATTTGTTTATTTATAGATTTATTCGAAGGTGGTGTTGGTTTATTTGTCTTCTTTGAAAACGTGGCGAATTTGTCACGTATAAGCCAAGATTCGCCTGTTATCTTTTCTCCTTGGGTTTTACGATATTTTAGATATTCGTCAAGACTGGCCAAAAATTCAGGCGTAACTAGAGTAGCATAAACAGAATCTTTACTTTCTGGGTATACTGTTACAATACCGACCTCACCATCTAATCTTTTGATTGACCTAACTTTTAGACTCTGAATTGCTCCAACTCGTATACCACTTGAAGCCATCAATAAAATAATAGAGCGGTCTCTAGGATCTGCTACTGATAGCAATTTCTTGATTTCCGCTTTTGTATAAGACCTGTAAGAGTTCGTTACATCATTAGGATAGAATTTGGCAAACTTCTTCCAGGGCAATACTATCTCGTGGAACTCTAGGAAGGATTTAACCCCCTTAAGATAGAGCTTGATACTGTTAACGGATAATACTCCTCTCTTTGGTTTACCTGCGGATTGTTTAGCTATCTTTTTAAGATGTATAATGTAGTTTAATATCATAGTTTTGAGTTGCCCGGCAGAATTATTCAATTTGATCAATTCATCTGGATCTGTGTTATGGAATTTACAGAACAAGGAAAGATGAACAGTATATGCATTCAATGTGCTTTTTGTTTTGAGACTCTCCAACCAGAATGTGCAAGTATCGTATTCTCTTAACTGCAGAAGGTTCGACATGAGAGTACATGAAGACGCGCCCCTTAATAAGGATACTAAATGGTATAGTTATTCAACAGTATTCGTCAGCAATGTTAAAGATGATGACAATTGCAGATAATAGACATTTCAGCTACCAAAACGAAGATGAACTAGTTCAGTTTATTGCTTCAGAGATGCAAAAAGATCACTGGAATTTTGATTATTAAACCATCGCGCTAGACGTTATCTCTGTACGTGATTGTTGCTTATGCGGTATGTTATCTTTTATGTTATGTTGGAGAGCATACATATGTAACTTAGTTATGTCACAGGTATTGAACTGTTTGTAGATGACGGTATATCATAAATCTGAAGCGATGGTCCGGTTAAAACAAGGCAATGTCCGTACAATGCAAAGAAGAACAATAGAACAGAATGTTTAATGTCTGTATTTCTAACGATGACAATATACTTGAAATATATCTGCAGATTTCTCCTATATTCTTAGCAATTGTTGTGAAGCATCTCAGATATACCAAACTGGCTTTCAGGATTATAACATGAAAGGCGTAATAAATGGTGCTTTTTTGGCTGCAATGGCAGCCATTGCAGCTTTGTTCGTAGTAGGTATGGAAGGTGCACACATGACGTTTGCCAATCGAGGTATTAACGTTCAAACAGACACAAATCAAGACCAGGGGTGCAAATCTGCCGGAGGAACATCTGGAATCACCAATGCATGCACTGCTAGTTCTTCTGACACGATTACCCAAAGCGGTGGAACTACCTTTGACATTCACGAAAAGGTTACTCCCACATCTCCCACACCTCCCACATCTCCCACACCTCCCACGCCAACGACAGTAGCATTATCGTTCCAAGTATGTGGGTCCCCATATCCATATGTGGAGACCAATTGCAACACACCTATTGGTCCCAACTTTTGTAATGATATTGGCTGTACAACGATAAGTTGCGTAGGGCATTTCCCATCATCTCCTTCTAATTGCACAACTGATAATGGCGTTCAGTTAACATGTGCATTTACAGTGCCCCCTACTAATGAGCTTTCTTGTACACGCGTTTAACCGGGTACAGGAGCCAGTAAAAGCGGCGGCGTTACTGGAAGCGATGCATGGTAGCTGAAATTGTGAGATGAATTGACATTAGGAACATGGATATACGGGGGTGTTTTTAACGGGCCCAAGCTAGCCATAAAAAACAGCCTGTTAAGAAAAAACTACCTCATATAACCACATGCCAAGTCTTAGAACCTGAAACTTAAAAGACTAGAGGGAGAAAGTGAGTTGTAAATGGGCGCCCTTCTAAATTTTCAGAAGAATCTGCATCCGACATTTGTTTAGGAATATTAGAAAGGGACAGTCGATATTATATAAACACTAATCGCCAACGATTTCTTGATATTTTCACAGAACATATTCTTTATTACTAACTTGTCAAGATATACCATTTAAGTAAAACGTATTAGTCTTTGTATTATATCCAAGCTGTCTGTAAGTTAATACTTTAAAGTGGGTCTCATACAGGTATTTCATTAATTGACCAAAAAGTCCCACATTAGTATAAGAAGGACGATTAGTAATCCAGGCTACATTATGGAATATAATTAACGGAACTGCGTTTATCTTTCCGCCTTGATTATAGGTACTCTGGCTATTGACAAGCTTTACAAAGTCAGAAAATATTTTAGTGTTATTAAATGAATCTTTTATTTGTACCATATCAAAAAATAAACTTCTAGCCACATACCTATTTGCGTAATTCAGTTCTCCATCACGTCCGTAGGTTCTACAATCAGTTTGTGGATGATTTCTAAAGCCATTACAATTTAAAAACATAAGAGGCTCCGTTCCAGACCTTCCTATATTATAATATTTGGCAACTATCCTTACCACAGTTGGGTCATTTGACCCTGAATTGTATGGATAAGCAAAGACAGTAGAATTATAGCCGTGACTAGCAAGGCATTGCTTTGAACCACCGATTTGATAATCCAATTGGTTTTGATTTAGCATATTAAGATTGGAATGAGTCATCGAATGTGATTCTATATCCATTCCGTCTTTCTTTAACTCAGCTATATCTTGCCAATTCATCCAGTTTGGTTGTGTTCCTACTCTGCCACATACAATAAAGAAACTAGCCTTAAACCCATATTCGTCTAGAATGGGTTTTGCATACGTTATCTGACTTTTCCATCCACCATCAAAGCCTAACATTACCGCCTTGTTATTACTATTAACAACGTTGCCTAGGGCCGTGTTTAAAAGCGGACTATCAACGATGAGTGTCATTAAGATAATAATAGCTATAATTGCAAACATTGGATTTCTCAACATTTTATAAAATAATTTGATTCGAGTTGAATGAAATGTATTTTAGAATGGACTCCAATTGCTGTACACGCACTGAAACACCACCTTCCGCGAAGTCGTGTCAAGTAAATTAGCATACATGTGTATTCATCTCTCACATTGTGATTCAACATACTAATAACTAACAATAGGTAGACAATAGAATATATCATTAGGAATCCTCAGCAACTACTCGTTGGTATTTCAAAATTGGCATATTTCGAGGTACAACAAGTAGTGAAACTAGATGGTATGAAGCTTAATATTATTTCCAACCGTAACTCTATCGATAGCTAGTAACCGG
Source organism: Nitrososphaeraceae archaeon (assembly GCA_030038695.1). Classification (GTDB taxonomy): domain Archaea; phylum Thermoproteota; class Nitrososphaeria; order Nitrososphaerales; family Nitrososphaeraceae; genus Nitrosopolaris. Next base: position 2,793 of record JASHSN010000572.1, on the reverse strand, counting down.
CGCGCCCGACGCTGGCGATGGTGAACCGTAAATCTCCTCATATAGATAGAGTACCAGTCTCGTTCAATCGGCGAATACTCCTTTCTATTTCCATTCAGATAGTGCTCGTCTATCCCATTTTCTTCGAGCTTTCCTTGTTTTATTTTTTCGAGGAATTTTCTTCGAGTCTCATCTAGGTTAAGACGTGTAAAATAATCTTCGAGCGTTTCTCCTGACATCAAAGACCTACCATTTCATGTATGTGGATATTCTCGTGTTTCCATATAACGTTCCCATATTACTATTGTATTCTAAACTGATGCAACGCAAGTACATTACACAATATCGTCCATCATTGTACGGTGGATGTATGTTGCTCCTTGCAGGTACGAGAGTGAACAAACTAGTGATCAGACTGTGTCTTTGTATTATCAGGTAAGCACAGCGGGGTCCATGGTGGGAATCCAGGAGGTATGCTCAGAGAAGGTTCCCTGCACTAACATGAAAGGAGCCTTGATAATTCTTGCCACAGAAAGTATCGCCGACGTATGTTATGGTTGCTGCGTATGTTTCCTGCGTTGCGATCATAGTTTCAGCCATTGTTCTCATCGCAAAAGCGCTGAATGATGTCAAAACGAGTTTATTATTTGTCATAACTTCGATAACGATTTTCCTCTATGAAGCTAAATATACATATACTTAAATATATTGTGGAGTATTCGACGATTGCTCTAGTATAAAACCTACATCAAAGATGCAAAAGATAATACAAATCTAGCTTATTTATAGTACATTCGACGAGTGTACTAGAAAGGCTAAATACTCTAACGTTTTTTTAGGCATCATGATGCATAAAAATATTATTTCTCATGTCGACAGCAATATTGGTGGCCGCGGTTGTGACAAACAGTGGCAATGCTGCAAATGCGCAGAGCGTTAACATGACTGCTGGAGGGTGGCAATATGACAAAGTCAATGAACACGAGCGCTGGTGGGATAACATAACGAAGAGCGCTCACCACAAGACAATAGAAGTAAAGCGCGTACCGGGATTATAGGTACAAGTTTACAATCCACCTGTTGCCTAGATGAAGATACAGTCATCGTGGGGCGACTACGGCAAAGATGGAAATTAGAAATAGAACCCCTGACAAGACATCGCCGTCGTCTTCACCGAAAAAGGATTTGGATATACAGTTTCTTTTGTGCAGCTCCTGTTTTTGGTGTGCATCATATTATCACATTTCGTCAGATAAAAGTAGAATTACTAAATGTCTCGTTTGTGATAGCTATAACCTTGAATCAATGCCAATATCTCCCAGAGAGGTATATAAATTTGAATACAGTCCAATGCGAGGAGTAATATTAGAGTTTTCTAACGGACTATGAATTTGAAAGTCCTTATCAATGGATCAGGATTAGCTGTAGCAAAATATGCAAAAGAAAAAGGATCGACACATACGGATACGATATTCAATACAGAGGCTATGGTGATAGCACACAAGAGTACGGGAATAACAGGTAATAGATCTTCGTGTTCACGGCATATGGTTGGTGGAAGAATTTCTAGAAATGAGTCACTTGATCCCACTCTACCTATTGCTAGTTGTCAGTATGTTTTTACTATATTTGATTGAGTATTAATAAAACCGGCTATACAATGATCAAAAGCTGGAGTACTTAAGAATGCTGCGGTTTCAGAGTATAGATTACATTGTGATTAAGTAGTAGCATGAAAACCCAAATTATATCCAAACATGTAAGCAGGAGGGCGCTGGAGGATTGCTTATGCGGTACGTTGTCCCACTGTAGTCGAGTACAGCCTTTATTATAGCTAAATAACGCAAAAGTCTCTCTTCTATGTCGTAGATAATCTTTCTTCTATGATACTACGTAATCTATAGCTAATTAACTGCATTTATACATGCAAAGTACAAACAAAGACTGCTTTAAACTGCTACGCCGCAGCGCTGATCTAGCTGCTAATACTGCGTAAATCAGCTAGCAACGTGATACAAAACAAAACGACGTATTTCGTCATACCCACTAAAATCACAAAAAGCACTTGTGCACCAAACCTTAATTGATCTATACAATGTCCCACATTGTCTATACTTGTTTATGTAACTTGACATAAAGTGATGCCGTTTGACGTAATTAATTATCTATTCGGAGATGCTTCAGAAAATAGTGTCCTTGTTAATGCTCATAGCTCATGTTGACTTAAATGTCTTTGTGTGTAAAGATACACTTGTACGTTATTTAGCTATAAAATACGTAGTGGTAAAACGGGAGAAACAGGATATTCCACTAGGCCACAAAGAATCATGTTTTCCAGGTTGGTTTGACATGAGTGAAAAAGCGATTCTCCTTCTAGCCTCCTAGTCAGCTAGTAAGATTACAGGTAGCAATATGTCAGTGTCATTATCTGCACCACCAAACCAATAATTCTAAAGATATCTCTGCAATTAGTTCATCGCTACGTTGATCGGCTTTCAATAGTAACACATCTACTTATTTGATAAATTGCTCAAATACAACGATCAAGTATATGTAATAATAAATTCAAGCAGGAGATATTGGTTATTGTCATTAATTATCACCAATCTGGCGGAATCTTTCTATGGCTTCTACCAGATCATCGATCGATAGTGGTTTTTTAAGCACTCCTCTTGCACCAGAAGACAGCATCCCCTTTATGTCTTGGTCGCTTACAGAGGAAGCAGTAAATATCAACACGTTATTCGACTTTAGCAGGTCATCCTTCTTTAATGCTCTGAAAATATCAAATCCACTGAATTCTGGTATTGCAAG
>JASHSN010000071.1 GCA_030038695.1 Nitrososphaeraceae archaeon | reverse complement strand
TTCTTCTGCAAGACAGTATAGATGGCATAGCAAGAGAAGCAGAGGCATTTATTTCTTATCTATACTGTATGGTTAGTACGGATAAGAGAAATACATTACTTTCGAGGTACAGAGAATTGCTTAAAGACATGATAAACGACGTAGATATGGTGTTGAAGAAGAAATAAAAGGGAACTGGCATGATAAATCCATATATCCAAATTGCAGATAGCAAGAGCAAAGAAGCAAGAAAAGGTGATTTTTATTCCATCAAAATATTAATTCAGACATGTTATTTCGTCACTGGCCTACACCTTTCTGATATAGTCTTCAACACATTTATCCCTCACCTCTACCCAATTTTTAAAGCATTCCCAACAAATGCGATATCTATGGATAGAGGTAGAAAGATCATACATATCATTTGTCTCTTTGTCGCAGCGTTTACATCTTTCTGTCATTCGTTATCACATTCATCTGTTCCCATGCTTCACAAGACAGTAGGCAAATACATCTTTATCTCTTTGAAATGTCAGACAAATTTTAATATTTTGTATTGTTCTACTCTTCAATCTTTGTAGCTCAAAAAAGGAGAAAAAGGACCAAAAAGAAACAAACGAAGATGCAAAAGAAGTTCTCTTAAAACAAATGATGACCGTAAACGAATTCGTGGTCCGTACAGGAAATGCACGTATGCAGATTGGACCCATAATTAGCAATAGAACAGTGACGTCCAACTTTACTGTCTAGACTAGTATTTTTCAATATCCGGGTAAGCAGATCTCTTTCAATAAATATGCCATATGGTTTCTTTCTTTTGATACCAGTGTTTTGATCATTTACAATGACACTGCCTATACTTTCGGTATTGATTGCTAAGAATGGTACCTCAATAAGCATGATCAGGAAAAAGATATAGATTCACTAACTGATAATTAGCTGGTTCCATTTTGGAAGGGCTCTTGGGAAATGTGGATAGGCAAGATCTTGCACTTGCTACAGATCTTTATGAGTTGACAATGGCTGCTGCCTACTACAATTCTGATTGTCATCACACAAAGGGTATATTTGAAATGTTTGTCCGAAAACTACCAAGGAATAGATCCTATCTAGTAACATGTGGTCTTGAACAGGTGCTTTATTTTCTTATGAGTGTAAGGTTCAACGAAGAAGAGTTATCTTATATAAAATCTCTAGAAGTATTCAAATATGTCGGAGAAGATTTTTTTAAGTATCTCAGAAACTTCAAATTCACAGGTACTGTCTGGGCAGTTCCTGAGGGAAGTATTTTGTTTCCTAACGAACCAGTCATAAGGATTGAAGCTCCTATCATCGAAGCACAAATAGTTGAAACTTACCTTTTATCTATGATAAATTTTCAGAGCCTGATTGCTACTAAGGCATCGCGAATAGTTACGGCTGCAAAAGGAAAGTCCATAATAGAATTTGGTTCAAGGCGCGCCCATGGCCCACAAGCAGCACTTCTAGCAGCAAGAGCAAGTTATATAGCGGGTTGTATAGGGACTTCAAATACTCTTGCAGGATACAAATTAGGAATACCTGTCTTTGGAACGAGTGCCCACTCTTTTATAATGAGTTTTGAAAAAGAAGTAGAAGCATTTAAACAATTTACTAAGATATTCCCATCAGGTTATTTGCTGGTTGACACCTATGATACTATCGGTGGCATAAAAAAGATAATTAAATCCGGAATAAAAACGGCTGGAATAAGGCTTGATAGTGGAGATTTGTATTCCTTAAGTGTAGAAGCTAGGAGTTTGCTTGATAGTACTCCTGGTGGAGACTATGCTAATACAAAGATCATGGTTAGCGGAGACCTCAATGAATATCAGATTCATGAATTGCTTGATAAAGGCGCCCCGATAGACACTTTTGGAGTTGGGACCGAGCTCAGCACATCGAGAGATGATCCGGCTATGAATGGAGTTTACAAATTAGTTGCAATTAAAGAAGCCTCATCAGCACTAGGTAATAATGAAGCGGGAGTTAAGGAAAGAACAATCTATAAAATTAAGACCAGCTCTGGGAAGAGAACATACCCTGGTCCTAAGCAAGTATATAGAATATTTGAAAATGGATTAATAAAAAGCGATCTTATTAAATTAGAAAATGAGGACAAACCGGTTAATTCACTTCCTCTTTTGAAAAGAATTTTTGATAAGGGAAAAATATTGTTAAAGATGCCCTCAATAAAAGAGATTCAAAGATTTCATTTACATCAAATAAAGACTCTTCCTCCGAAATTTCTTGATTTAGATTTTATACCAGAAACCTTCCCTGTCTCTTATAGCAAACAATTAGAAGTCAAAAATAGAGAATTTGAACCTCAATAACAAGAGTAATGTGTTCGTAGTTAAGGTTAAAGAAATGTATGTTTAGACTAATTGGTATTACCTCTGAATCTCGAACCTAAATTATTCACAATGCTTTACAAAGAATATTTCAGCTTGTGAACTGATCTTGTAATGACAAAGATCATTTCAGCTTGTGAGCAGAAGTGTAGTAATACCGTACTTTGACATCTTTAGTCATTTGCTGATGCTGAGATCCTTTTCAAAATATCGGATACCTTTTCTACCCTTGCACCATAATTTTGCTTCATATATTTCAGACCAGCTACATGATCATTTCCTGTAAAAGCCTCTATCCCATCTTCTGCCACTATAATTGCATATCCTCTTACAAATGCATCATATGCAGTATGTTTAACGCATATGTGCGTATGAACTCCAGTAATAATGATGGTATCAACACCTTTTCCGTTATAGGTCCCTTCCAGCAAGCTACTCAAGGAAGTTCCATCAAAGGAACTGTATCTTCTCTTTGGGATCATATAATCATTAACAGATGGTCTTAATTCTTCTATTACTTTAGCTCCATCTGTATCTTTCATCGCGTGCGGACCCCATAGTTTAAGCTCATATTTATCTATAGGAAGATGTTCGTCATTACAATAGAATACAGGTATATTATTTTGTCTTGCTTTTTCTAATAACAATTTTATTTTGGGTATTATCTGTGCGGCTCTATCACATTTTAGATTTCCGTGTATAAAATCATTTAACATATCATTTACTAGAATAGCATACCTAGGTTTTTGTTGATATTCATGCTTATTATTGTATTCGTTGCCCGATGACGTTGTCATTTTTTCCTTGTTTAATGCACATATGTAGGACAATATCCTAATGTAATCGTTTTCGAATCCAATCCGACAAATATATGGCAGCATCTCCTAACCTGTTTAAACAAGTCTATGTACCTGGGATTTTGTAGAGTAGTACTCTTACCGGTTTTGAAGTGGAGATGAAGTCCATTGAAATACGTTTCTGTCATAACCAAGACACGTTTAGACATTATACTTATCTAATAACCAAGACAGAACAACGAGCATGCTGTACTACGTCGTTTGCTACACTTCCCATGAAGAATCTTTTTAATCCAGTCCTTCCTCTAGTCCCAATCACTATTAAATCTATGTTCCTTTGAGTTGCATATTGTATTATAGATTCAATAATTGATTTAACATCAACAAAAATCTCGGTCTTTATGTCAAAAATGCCTTCATCCTTTGCCATATTTCTCACATTGTCAAACCATGATTCAACCTTATTTTTTATGTGGTCATAATATCGGCTTTTTGTGGAAGATGCCGCCGGAGTTGCATAGCCGTATGGTATCCGGGGAGTAACAACATGGATACAAAATAGTTGCGCTTTTTCGTTTCTAGCAATTCTTGTTGCATATTGAGCGGCATGGAGTGAATATTCTGAACCATCTATTGGGACCAGTATCTTTTTTATTTCTATTTCTTTCTGCTCGTCGACTGATGCGGCCTGCGTATCATTTGTCAAATTGATTTAGTGTTGTCAGAGTTGGTATACAGATATATTAAAGCATCTGGTTTGGCCTTACTCCCTTCTTATTTGAAACTCAATCATATTTAGATTTCCTATGCTAAATATAGACACATTCTGAGCATATATTTTGGACTCTTCAAGCA
>JASHSN010000070.1 GCA_030038695.1 Nitrososphaeraceae archaeon | reverse complement strand
CATTTGATTTTTCAAACCTCGAATTTGATATTTTAAGTTTTTAGAACTAATAATTATGCATACAAGTAACATGATTCTATACTCGAAAAGAAAATGTATTGTTGGCCTAGATCATTACCATGAAACAAGACGGTTTAAACTAAACAAGTTGTTGAATGTTTCTTCCCATAGAAAATAGCACTCATGGCCTTAGTGTCGTTCATTCTTGGTCGACCAGCTTTCTTCTTTCTCTTGCGTGATGGCAGCAGCAGGGTAATCCTATCCCATAGTACATCAGGTATTTCATATGCAGATTCAACACCTGTAAGTTCGGATATCACTATCAATAACGAGATGGGTTAGTATGGCTTAGCTGTATCGTTCGGATATAGTAAGTCTAGAACTCAAAAAATGTCAACTAATTTTCGGATAGCCTCTTAGTAGTGGTATTACCAGGATGAAAACGTGGTGTGGTTAGGTCGGTCCAACGTATGATTCTTTAACACTCAAGACGTAATTATGATCACATAGTTGCTTTAGCAATCCTAATGTTAAGGTATGCTCAATACTATAATAGGTACCGTTATAATCCACAACCGGCATTTGCCCCATTTCATGTGACATAGTTGATACGTTATCCATAACTACAGCAACAATCGATCTATTCTTTGTATCATTTATGATTGATTGGTCGATAACACAACTAGATAAATTTTCACAAGAATCTGTGAGTCTTTGTTATGAACTTATGGCATCGGTAAACCATTCTGATACTGTTCACAAAAAACAGATGTCTTCACTGTTCTTTGAGAGTCTAGAAACATAAACTTCAACAAGATAAATAAGTGATCTCATAATAGACAATGTCCGTTCACGTTCAGATTGACCAGACCATAGGCTCTATCATCATTGGCTTATTCGTTGTCATATCGTCAACTTAACTCAGTCCGTCGTGAACGGACTTTTTATCTACTGGTTTGTCAATAGATTTTATATTATTGAGCCGATCTCTTTCACCGTTTGATGGGACATATTTCAAAGGAACGTATTGGGACGTATTTTGCAAATTCCTTGTGTAGAAGGGAAAATGGGGAATTGTGGCTGAGGCTTTGACTATGACTGTGGTTATGGATATGACTCTAGCATTCGGGGATACATTTGACATAGACGCAGGAATAACAAGACAACACATGCCACCTATGCTCTTGTTAGGTATAGTAACAACAAATTTACCTGAAGCATTTGTTGTTTCTATGACGGGAACAAGTGGCGGAACAGGTGGTATCGGCGGTAATGGCGGAGTTGGTGGAGCTGGTGGACAGGGAGCGAATGCCGCTTCCGCTAATGGTAGAGCCGGAGGAAACGGGATTAATCTTGGGACTGGTGGTAATGGTGGAATTGGTGGACAGGGACGGCCTGGCTTCTTTGCCAGCCCTGCTAACGGTGGAGCCGGAGGAAACGGCATTAATGGTGGACAAGGCAGCACTTGTGCCCCCTTATCAACGCAATATCATCGGGTAACTTCTTTAACGGCAAACCTGGTCAAAACGGTGTTGGCTCCGGTAACGTAGGTCAAAACGGCCCGCCAGGTGTGGGCATGCCGGCAGTCCAATCCCCAATTGGCTCTCCAAAAGAGGATAAATAACACCAAATCTTCTTTTTTCTTTTTTTCGACAACAGGATTCTTACTTGCCAAGTCACTAATTCTGTATATCTAAAGAAAGTTTCCTGACCCTTAAAGCCAATATTTTTAAAGTAACGATTGTCCGCAACTATCTTTCCATTCCAAGGTTTCCCGGGTAGCAAATAACCGAGAGCCTAAAATTAGCTTATAATCAGTCCTAGAAGACATCTTTCGCTTGCCAAGCTTGTCTTTGGCGAATATCTACACGGTGCGAATCCTCTGCTGCAAATCGACGGGTTAGCTCATAAAAATCCAGCGTGGAATATAATACCGGAGTTGTCGCAGGTCAGAAGACTTCGTTCAATTCCACTGATCAACTGTGCCCCATCTAGTATAGGGACTTTTAGGAATTTTGGAATAAAGAATCTCATAACCCCATGGTGGAAATCGGGAACAAGTGATTCTATCTCTATCCGACATCGTGTTTCCTATCTGGCGCCTCTATGCTGTGCATGTGGTCGTGTACGTATCTATTTGGACGTAGAAGGTTTTGCTATATAATGAGACACTATGGGTTGGGGACAATCTTTGAGTAATGCTCTAATTCTATCTTCCATAAGCTTAACATTTTTGGTAACTCGTTCGTGCTGACGCATATGGTCAGTCCAGGTATCAGCAATTCTGATCTCAAGGTAATGACCTTTATCTGCGGGGTCCTGAAATAATTCCCAATAGCTCATGCCTTCGCTCCTGAGAATAGTCCCTAATTCAAATAGATTCTCCTCGAACTCTTCAGATAATTTAGGATCAATTTTGTAGTCGATTATTACAAGAGCTTGGCCCTCACTGCTTGCAGGATCAATCGAGAGCTGAGGAGGCAGCGACCAATGATCACTGCCTGCTGGTGTGAAATCGAGATCGTCCACAACAGTTACGTTGAATCGCTTTCTAGTAACAATAGTTGCAGCCAAGGCTAACGAAGCTATCGACAAGGTAATTGGAATCCCAATTGTGTTCGCAATCATGCCCCATATTACACTCCCAATTGCCAAGCCACCATTTAGTATAAGGAGATAAACTGCCAATACTCTGGCTCCAATCCATTTTGGCGCAGATTTGATTCCAATGGTGTAAAGTTGTGAAAATATGGTAATGTAAGCTGCTCCTCCTGCTCCCATAACAATACAAAGAATGCCAAAATCCCGTATGTACCCCATCAGGAATATTACCACTGCAAGTAAACCAATAGAACTTGTAATAAGAGATTCCGTTGAAGCTCTGTGCCGTAATTTTGGCAAAATAGCAATCCCACCAATTATTGCTCCCACACCAAAAGATCCTAATAGCAACCCAAAGCCTGTTGAATCAAGTCTTAATTCATGTCTAGCCAAAAGTGGCAAGAGAGACAATAGCGCACTACTACATAATGTGAACAGACCTGCCCGAACAATTAAAACATGTGCTGCTTGAGAATGTCGTACATAGCGTATCTGAGCTCGAATAGCTCCAACAATGCTCTCCGGTGGTAGCGAAGTTTGGACTTGACACTTTCTTGACAACTTACTCAGGACTATGATCATAACAATATAAGAGATGGAAGCAAGTAAAAATACTGCCCAAGGTGCGATTGCAGTTACAATAAGACCACCAACCGTAGGGCCAACGGCACGACCAATGTTACTTGCCACAGCACTAAGAGTGAGAGCAGCAGGTAATTCCGATCTTGATACTAGTGCACTCATCGTAGGAATAATAGGAGTTCTAATCATAGTAGTACCTGCTCCCAGTGCAAAAGTAAATATCAACAATAAAGCAGGGGTAGCAACTTCAACAAGAGTGAGTATCCCAAGTATCATAGATACTGTAAACATGTATCCGCATGAAATGAGCAAGATATTACGTCGATCAAAGATGTCAGATAATGCCCCAGATGGTAAAGCAAAAAGAAAAATTGGGAGAGTACTTGCTGTTGTGATAAGAGAAACGAATACAGGATTTGGAGCAAGTGACGTCATTAGCCATGATGCAGCCACATCATACATTGCTGCACCGATATACGAAAAGAGGGCAGCAAACCAGAAAGCCCTATACAGGCTATATCCAAAAGGACTCAAACCTGATGCAGAAATCTTTTCTTTTTGATCTCTGTCTTCTCTTTCAACCATAGTAAATAACTAAGCTCGAGTTAGTCATACATTTTTCGAATTAGAATTGCATATGGTGAAAATATGAGGATAGATTTCAAAGCAACTCCACTTGTCGTCTTAAGATGCCTATCTGCTCTTGCACAGCTGTTTATTTGTCCTCTTTAGCTAATATTATAAGGTTAATCGTTGTACTCTCGAAATTAGGAATTATAATCAAGATTGATGGTTGTAAATCCGTATATCTTCTATTTGTCTTAATAGATCGATGTATGCTAAGACAACCATTAGTTTCAGCACTATGGCCATTGCAGCATTAACAATACTGTTCGCATTAGGTCCTATTACTGCACACGAAGCATTTGCATATGGTGGCGTCGTCGGCTATGGCAGCTATGATGGCGTCGTCGGCTATGGCAGCTATACCAGCTACGTTGGCTACCATCACCATCACCATCACTACCACCACTATTATGGTGGCGACGGACCTTCAGGTGGTGGCGACGGACCTTCAGGTGGTGGCTACGGACCTTCAGGTGGTGGCTACGGCGACTTCGGCTAGTAAATAACACAAACAGAACAACTGAAGATCAAGATCCATTCATCCATTTTTTCCAATAATTTGTCCATGTGACCTAAACGATCTAAGGTTTTACCAATATCATCATAGGAAATCTGGATTCGGTTTACTACGTGCTGTGCACTAACCGCTTGATAAAGCGTTGTAGAACCTCCAAACCTGTTTGTTAAATGCTCATATTCGTTCAAATTAGAAATTGAATACCACATAAGCAATTCAATACTGAAAAATAACTACAACCTACATGACAAAGAAGATAGAAATGAAATTATATAACGAATATTTGATTAACAAATTGCCACATCTGGATTTCGCTCAATTTGATGAAAATATTAATTTCCTAGGTCGGTTTCACATATTACATAAGATAGGACGGGAGAAAATCATCACCTTCATAGATTGCAAAATATTGAATACAATATCGGAAATATTACAATATTGTATTCAAGGAAATATTACAATATTATACACGTGACGGAGTGTGTTAGCGCGCGATTAGAATTCCATATACACTTCGGAGTATGTTAGCGCGGCTGAAGAAATGATGATAAATCGCTAATTTTGTTTTTCCACATAATTTGAAAAAAGTGTGTGCTGCATTTCGTGACCAGCATGGTGAGATCTTTCGAGCACATACTAACGTGTACCGCGAATCGAAACACGGAAATAAAGGCGGGCTGGACTATAATGGAAATTACTCAAGGTCTTAACAGTATAATGCCAAGGGAATAAGGTACCAACATAATATGATGGGGATCATAATATCCACCATAATTGCTTATGTAATTGTTGGAATTTCTTGAACATTCTGAGACTGGTTACACCTTTGAATATCTTTTGCTGTATTAGTAGGTGAATCAAAGGAGCGTCTATGAACAGATGTATATGATCTGGCATTACTCTAGATTCAAGTACCATGTATCCTTTTGTGTGTGCTATCGCTTCTAGTTGGTCTTGAACAAATGATTTGACCTTACCAGTAAGTATTGGTTTTCTATATTTTGGACACCACACTATATGGTAGCTGATATTGAAGGTTCCATAGGACGCTTTACCCAGGACTTTTGCTAGCGCAATTATGACAAAAGAAGCCGATCTATTTTAATAGGTGGTAGTTGACACATGGTCAGTTCACCAGTATGCACTCTCTGATTCAGCTTTCGAATCACTCTTATCTCTTTTTAAGGAGATATATTCATTAATTTTTTCTAAACCTTTAAAGATTCCTTCAACTGCGAAAACTGAAGGAGCCTTGGTTGTAGGCAGCTCACCGCAACAGCTTTCTTTAAATCTCCTAATATCATATTCTACGTATTCAATACCCGATCTTTTGAAAACGTCAATTGCCTTTGTAGAATCATCTGACTCGTCCACAAGTAGAATAGGTTTGCGCTTAACCACCGGAATTGAAACAGGATAGTAGGATAAAATTGTACTATTGCTGGTATAGTCAAGGCGTGTTGATGGTACTACGTACCTTCTTGAGGGTTAGGTTATTCCATCCATCAATGGAAAACCGTAGGAAACGTTTAGACTAGACTTGTCCACGATAATGCTACTTGGATAGAGTTGCTAGTTTCAAAAAAACTCGGCCAGGGTAACGTGTTGAGGGCACTTGGTGGGATATGGCTGAATTTTCAGACGAATCTACATTTCAACTAGAAATATCGCGATGCAATCGATTGCAATTTTGATTTTCCCTGTCATCATGTTCAATCTGGATAGAGAAGCAATATGAGCTATTCAATTCGTACTAATATTGGAATATCAACAGCACTAGATTGGTATTCAGGTTCACTTCCCTAGATTTCATGACAAGGCAATAAGGCCGTCAAAAAGCAAACAGAATTAACAATATCCGCGTCCGCAAACGGGGATGCTAAAACCGTGAAGATAAACAGAGAGAGTCAGAAGTGGCTACCTGTAACTTTATCTGGTCGACTCACTTCTGAGGGTTCAGGAGCACATGTGGAGCGAAGAAGCATGCTAGTCAATGTCCTCCGCCTGATTCAGAACGAAATATTGACTGGAGTAGTTGTACTGGAGTAGTTAGCAACGATTATTATTCTGATATTGACCAATATATTCCACATGGAGGAACCTTCTACCTGGATATAGCTGACGGTTCATCCTTTTTCGGACCTCGGTGACAAACGACAAACAACATAAGTTTCAATATGAATTCAATTTTTGTTTATTAGTAGGAGTGTTATTCTTGTTCTTGGAGAGTGGTATTCTATTCAACTATCTCGTGGAAAATATTGGTCATGACAATATAACAAGCCGTTAGAATATTTTTGCCCAATGCCACAACCCGTACTAAAGAACCTTACAAATACTTTCTATCGTATCCTTATCGTGATCTTATCTCTTGTTTTACTGCAATGGGTCTATTAGCAGAGGTTTCTCTTACTCGTTTCTTTGCCAACTTCCAAGCTAGTTCCATAGAAACCAACGTAGGAATGAATCCTGTCATTATCCATAGAACGCCTTCAATCATTTCCATAATGTAGAAACTACCACCTTTCTACTTAAACAAAGCTAAAAATCAGCGTTAATGATTATGAATTTATATTAAAAAATCATAATCGCTATTGAAAAATAGAAGTGTTACTAGTAGTAGCGTAGACCGTTCTGTTAGGGGGTAATTTAGGGGGTTATTGTAATATCTCTTTAGCTAACTGAGTAATGTCGAGTGTTATGTTATTATGAAATGGTCTGTATGGTCAATAACTCTAACTAATGCAGTCTCCGATTTTCTACGTTCTATTCCAATTAGGATTCATTTTTTCTTTTTACCAATTATATTCGTATCCTTCATTAGATTCTTCAGGACTAGACGACATTCAAACTTACGTCCTGGTCCTGGTTCATGTATGCCATTTCAACAAAACAATCGCTTGCGGAGTAAAGTACGTTTCAATGTCATCTACGGCCGCTGAACTGAAAATGAGCACTTCAATTTCGGTTGTTTATGATAGCCAAACCAGGATATGCGACGTATCGGCTGCACGTAAACAACAACAGTAGGGCGTTGGAGAATTTTGCTGTGTCCCAAAACCCATCCGGTCCAACAACTGCTGCGGGAGCGAAGTCTCCGCCACAACTGCCGCTTTATTTGCAGCCTATACAATTCTTCTCGATGCAGCAGCATATACAATTGCTGAAGACTTACGGTACTATTGACAACTATTGACAACGATAGTCTGAATAAACACTTCCTTTTTGAATGTCTTTTAATCTAAGAGATAGACTATAACGTACATATATTGATCACAATACGTCGAGATTTAGATGGAATCGCTTCAATATTGTACCAGACTTTCGAAATAACTCCCTTTAAAAGAGATTATGATGCTGCATTCGGGCACATCACCAATGTCCTGCGCCGTTACGGAATAATAGAAAATCCAAGGAATTTACGTTTTAGATTTACTCTGTGTATGCAAGAGTTTTTTGATTCCATTCCTCAGGATCAATGGAAGATAAACGATCCTGCTTTTATCAAACAATCTGAAGAATTTGCAATTACGAAATTTAAAGACTGGATAATAGAACAAATCACATGAGAATTCATCTCCTATAATTCGTTACACATTTGCAATGAGATTCTGGTTATCAGACCTCTCGTGTGACATTTCTTACTATCACATCTCCAACATTTCTAATCGTACTATCTTTTCTTAGATCTTATCTTTTTTCTAGCTGAACTAGTGATTGTAGTAAAATTTCTCTTTGCTATATTTTTCTGAATCTGGGACATCTGAGTTCGTAACTGATTTATCTGTGACTGTAGCCGATTTATCAATTTTGATTGTCCTTTTGTTGATTTCATATCCTTCTGGATAGAGTGCAGCATTATTGTTATCTTATCAAGTTGCGTCGCTTGTCTTTCTAGCTGTTTAGTCGTATCTGCAGAACTAACACCAACCCGTCGTCTCTTTGGTGAAGAAGATTTGCCTTTAGATAATGACACTTTAGGTTTTGTGGTTTTGGCAGCAGTAGTAGAAGGCAGCAGTATCTCTTCTTTTTCTTCTTCTTCATTTCCTGGCAATGCCCTAAGTTGTTCGTCGTCAACTACTAGTACTCTTTCGTGAGGTTCATTTATGCCCGATTCAAATTCATTGTCCTCCTTTGTTGTATTTTCTATATGTCCGTTAGATTGCAATGCTGATATCTTTACTGATAATTGCAGGGATTGTTTTTATAGTTTTAAATTTTGGGTGATTCGTCTAAGCCCTTTCAAAGCTGTAATTGGTGATGTTTTAAGGTCGACCATGTATACCCATACACTAAGGAGAGATAGATAGATGATTAGCCCTGCATTACCCGTTTCAGTGACGTCTATCACGGATATGGGTGATATGAGTGACGATGGTCCTACGGCGGAACTGGTCCATATGGACCATAATGCCCCAGAATAAATTGATGGTCATGCTTCCAACTTTCTGACCGTCAGAACTTTCTTGCCATTCTTGCTACATTACATTTCCGCCCGCATCCCGCGAAGACTCTAGTAATATCAAGTGATACAAACATTACGTAGAATAATCCATCATATCCATTATTAGGAATATTATAGTAGTTTGTTACAGCATATGGCACAGAAACCAATCGCAATGTCTGCCATTGCACCCGTAGCTGTAGCGGCTATTCTGACGCTAGCTATACTCGCTGCGATATCATCTGCACAGGGAGCTTTACCACAAGCTGCTGAGCGGTGTACAACATTCGGACTTGCCGGAGAAAAATGCTGTCCCAATGGAAAAAATTGGGAAATTGCAAATTTCATAGGTGCCGGCGAGGGAGAGCAAGAGAATTGGATGTATTCGCCCGATTGATTCGATTGCAACAATATCAGGAGTCGTATCAGGGATACGGATACTGATGAGCAGAAAGCAATGTCCGATCGAGAGCTGCGTCAAGCTAATGTGTCTTGATTACGTCACCGTGTGTTGAAACCTATACACCATCAACCAATGCGTCCTCCAAGGGATTTCTCTTTTATATCTATGTTAATCACTGCTGCTAACTACATCCATGTAGTTGGGTTGGAGGTTAGTCAAGTCCTATGCCTTCATCTTTCTTCACGTATATAGATAACGACTATAGTAT
>JASHSN010000571.1 GCA_030038695.1 Nitrososphaeraceae archaeon | reverse complement strand
TATTACTATACCTACAACGAATTTGTCCTCTTGTGTTAGTTTCAATATGAGTTATTTATCAGTGTTCTAGTTTATAACAGATAGGTGAATTACCACCGGTTAAAACCGACTTGTCCGGTGGCCCTCGCACCGATATAGAATTGGTAGAGGGGAAAACGGCATTCTCAAAGAATGTACTTTTTATCATTCCAATGATATATATTGCAAGATGCGATAATCGACTTCCAAGGATGCTCGAAAGTACAAGTCACAAAAAAAGTGAAGTTCAGGAGGAAAGAAATGAATCCTCTAGTCAAGACTGATGTCTACAATTTATCTCATCAAATGTTGAAATACAATCCAGATTTGGAAGTCTCTAATATCGTAAATAGAGATCGGCCTATGATTCTTTTCGGTTTTGATGCAATTGCACATGAGGTATTAGATTATGAAATATCTGTTAATGATATAGTACAGGCAACACAATACGCCAAATGGATGGGGTTAATCTTCCCTAATGAACTTTGGTACAAGGCCATAGCAGCATGTAATGATGGTATAGTTGAGGGTAAGACTGCTAAAATTAAACAATTGATTAAGATAGAATGTTTACCTGATGGTACTTGGGTTCCTAGAGGTACACCTTTTGCCCAGATTTCTAATATCAAAAAAGGGTTTGGGGAATTAGTTACATGGTGGGAAGGTAGACTCTTGCACGCATGGTTTCCATCAGCCTGTGCAACACGTGCATTAGAAATGAGGCATTATCTAGAATCTAGAGGTGAAAGACTTACTAGATTTCATTCATTTGGTTTTAGGAGCCATCGTTCAATGGAAGACGCATATTGGTCTTCACGTGCATGGTCCTTATTTTTGCCTGGAACAGATGATTTTAACGTAAGAGTAGACTTGATGGCAGAATCTATTCCGGCATTAGCCCACAAAGTAGTGATGAATTGGGACAACGAATTAGAATGTTATTTGAATACTCTCAGACGATGCGCTAAGGCTGGGTACAAGATGGTTTCAATAGTTATAGATACTACCAGTTCTAAATTTTTTATAGATGAATGTCTGTCTTCGGTTCAGGATGAAGCAGCTAAGTGTGGGATAATT
This sequence comes from Nitrososphaeraceae archaeon, assembly GCA_030038695.1. Lineage (GTDB taxonomy): Archaea > Thermoproteota > Nitrososphaeria > Nitrososphaerales > Nitrososphaeraceae > Nitrosopolaris. The sequence continues at coordinate 5,267 of JASHSN010000571.1, read as the reverse complement.
CCGGTCTATAGACCCGATAGTGGTAACGTTCTAGATCAGGCTGATAGGATCTGTAAGAAATTAGATTCATGGAAATATATCCCTGGAAAAGACTTTGCCTTCATTATAGGCGATTCGGTAAGCTTTGATGAAGCTAGAGAAATGGACAAAACTTGGAAGATTCTAGGCCATAACACTTCTTATCTGACGTGGGGAATAGGGGCCAAATTCTACAATGATTTAACGAGGGATTGGTTAGGTTGGTCTATGAAGACATCCTATTCAAATCATGATGATAGAATGAAATGTACAGATAGTGTATATAAAAGATCAATTCCAGGAAAGGTTTCATTATCCTATGATATATCAGGATTGTTGTGGGCACATACAAGAACAGATGATTCGTGCGAAAATCATGATTATAGGACGTTGAATAAACTAAATCCTATGTCGTTTGGAATGATAAAGATGATAGCCAACGGTGCGCAAAACTTTCATCAAAAAGAAATAGTATTCTCTGATGCATTGCAAACGAAGAGAACAAAAATGTGTGACGCTTAAATCACTAACTTGCCGTAGGACCTTTTTATGTTTTCATACTGCAAGCGCTTTTTAGTTGTGTCGGAGCATGTTCGAATAACCCCGACTTTACCCTCTCTGGTGTAACGGGCATTGGTCATATACGTTTCCTCCAGGGTGTGAAAGCGATTGAAATGGCGCTGCGTGGTTGTTGCGATTGCCCCAAATCTTTTTACTAGACATTCTGATATTAGATGCCCCTAACGGAGCCTCATGTGCAGCAATCGTAGCGGGGACAAATCTAGTTATTCTTTGGTGATTATGATGAATAGAAACACAGCAGAAAAACTAGCAACAATAGGGCTAGCTGCATTTCTGGTTATAGATTTTGTTATCCAGAATGCACATGCACATGCACTTTCAACGACTTGTCCAAGATTTGTAGACAGTGGGAAATGTCTAATGATAGACAAACAGCCATATCAATTCGGAAGACAAGCAGGACTAATTGCGTTTTATCAAGTAGATGATAGTTGCGATTCAACCGAACCATCACATACAGACCAATGTATGAAGTGATATACATATGCATATAATGGAGCAACAAAATGAGCAGTGGAGTATTATTATCAAATATAATTCCCTTTGCAGGTTCCGGTCTTGTAGGTTATGCTATAGGTTTTGCTTTGAAAAAGATCTTGAAGTGGATACTAATTATCGTAGGTTTCCTGGCTGGAATGTTCTTTTTGGGTGTGCAACTGTTGCAAAAGTATGGTTATGTAAGTCCAGTTAATTGGGCGCTTGTACGTAGACATATCCGTCAACTTCTGCGTTAACGCCATTAGTACAACGAACCGGCAGCGGCTTTTGCTGTCTGATCAAATGTATACATCTTAACATATATGATACTCTTAAGAATTTCTACCACATTTGTGCAGCTAAGCTTGCACTGCTATTAAGTAGTATAATCGGTATGAATATAGATGATGGTGTAATCGGTATGAGTCAAGCTGAATTAACTACAAACACTGCTGCTCAGGAAATACAGGAAAAATATGATGAATTTCGGAGATCTTGTAAGACTATTCTACCAAAAATAGACCCGAAGCTAATAGAAGATTTTCTTTATCGTCAGCAGGAGGTTTCGGACACCGAACCTAGCTATAGCCTTGTTATTACTAGAGAAGGACTAGATACACAAAAAATGAAAGATCTGATATGGAACAAGTTCGGACAATTGCCGGTTATAGATTATAATGGTACCTCTTATAGAATAGAGCACACGCTAACATTAGGAATGCTGAAGCGACTATGTGATTATGATTTTATAGTAGGTGTTAAGGGATGGTACGTTGGACGAACGTAGATTACTTGTAGATTATTTCGGTATTTAGATTACTCGTTATTTGAAATCTGAGCCTATAGCTACGAAGTGACATATTCGCTGCTTAAGGTAATTTCACTACATAAACCACATTCCACCATAGTCATAGTTGAAGTAGTAAACGAACAACTAAAGAAGAGCCTCCTAGGCACCGTACTGCGTGAAAGGACGGGCAATCCTGACAAAGACTCAGGGAATTACATGTTATGCGGTACATCGCTTTAATAGTGGTTTATAATCAATAAAGTAAAGGATCAGAATTCATATGTTCTTTTCTTCAGAAAGCATCATCCCTGTGTGGCCACTTTTATCGAGATGTAGTGCTCTATAGTTAAGAAAATCGCTAGGACTTTTGATTTTGGTTTCATAATCACATTCCGTACACTTAACGATAAACATTTTCTCCCCAAAATCAGGTAGACTAGATATAAACCATTTAAAGATAGAGGAGAAAGAGCGGAAGAATTTATCCAGATACTGAAGATGATATGGGATGACGATATTGTAGAATTTAAAGGAAAATACTATAATATCCCAGCATCAAAAATTGGTCCCAAGCCATTTCAAAAACCCGATATTCCAATTTATCTTGGAGGCTTTAGTTCTAACACATTTTCAAGAATAGTAAAACAGGATCTTAACGGCTGGCTAGCATCAAGTTCAATATTCTACAGAGGTGGTCTGGTACAGGTTGAAAATAGTAAAAATGCTATCAAGCAATACGCAGATCAGATGAATAAGGATTCAGAGAACTATCGAACTATACTGCTCACGTATCCCAATGTCATCGAAAATCAATCATCAAAAAGTGATAATAATAGATTTCCATTTAACGGTACGATTGACGAAATAAGTAACGATATACAACAGATAAAGGATATGGGGGTGGATCATATAGTATTTGGTTACAATTTTGTACCAATAGGAAGAGACGTAGGTAAGATGATAAGTCTCTCAAAAGAACTTTCAAAATATGCTAGGTAGGGCAATCAGATACCTACCCAGCTATCAACCCTTGTAGTTTTGATTATTAATCTGTCGTAGTTTAGATGTTATTTTGTGTATGCGATTATTGCTTATACAGGATGTTATCTCAATGTAGTCGACTAGAGCTGCCTCGATTATAGCTAAATAACGTAAAAGTCTTTCTTCTATGTTGTAGATCATCTTTCTTGTCCGATACTACGTAATCTATAGCTAAATAACGTAAAGCACACTGCTTTAAACAGACTAGCTAATACTGCGCAAATCAGCTAGTCAAACGTGATACAAAACAAAATAACACTAAAATCACAAAAACTTACAGCATATCCCCATTTTTGCGCCCCAAAACTTAGTTGATCTATAACAATCTTCTATACAACGTTCGACATTGTCTGTAAGAATAAAGTGATGCCGTTTGGCGTTTTTATTTCAGACATCATCCTCAATGTAGAGATTCCGAAAGCTTTACTCAGAATGCAAAGGAAGATAATATTCAATTGAAAACAGAATTAATTAACAGTGCAAGACCTGTAGATTATGTAATATTAGAGTATGCAGAGGAACAAAAAATTGACTTAATTGTAGTAGGAACAAAAGGAAGAACAGGATTTAAGAAACTAATGTTAGGAAGTATTGCATCTTCTATAGTAACATATGCTCATTGCCGTGTCATAGTTGTAAAGTAGTTAATTGAACACCAACTAGCATTAGACTGTTATCTTCTACTGCAACCGTGAAATCCGATCCCCAAAGTGATTCAGAAACTTGAAAATACCGCAATTTATAGCAGATGTCCAACATCATAAATCGTGCTGGAGATAACCCATCGCATATGTACGCCAGAAAAATAATTCTAATAACAAAAAAGTCCAGATATTATATATTAACACGAATTGTTATTCATTCTGATACGAACCGGTGTCGTCACCGGCATGACTCTAACTACAGCAGAAGTTATTAATGCTGCATGGATTTTCTGCAAAGAAAGAGGATTGCTTGTGACATTATATCTGGTCGTTGCTTACTCATTCCGGTCATTACACCAACTGGAACAGGACGGTTGGGGTTCCGTCCTGTATCCAGACTAGTGTGATAGATATTCGCATATATATAAAGGCCATAGACAAAGTCCATTTATGGGATTCAGATGTGAGATTCGTGTCTATATTTTTAACCTACCTAAAACTTTAAGATGAAAGAGAACAGGTGTTATAGCAAGTCGAAGAGTACCAAACCTGTTCATTCAACTTCCATCATTAAGCGCTGTTACCTACATACGTATAGACCATTGTGGTGAAACGCTTTGCTGTCAAATATGTATAAAGACAATTCTACATTTCTTTGGCCTATTTGTATACACGGTAGACAATTCCATCCTTATTTGGATCCTGATTGCCATCGAATCTATTTGTTACCTGGGCGTTTTGATTCTGCGTCGACATATTCGTCAACTTCTGCGTTTATGCCATTAGTACAACTAACCGGAAAGTATATAGCTAACGATGATTATACAAATGTATCTAATATCGAAATGAACAAAAAAATGATAGAACGAATAGTCGACGATTGCAGTCGCCGACTTATGCTATGTATAACATGACAGATCTATGCGCAAACATACAGCAAAAAATATAGCTTACGCTAACTAATAGACTAAAGATGACTGATAACGATCAGGACATTCCTTCAAATGCAACAATAAGGCAGGAGTACGTGAAGTGTGGTAATCCAGATTGTCAAAATTCACATGGTCCATATCTTTATGCTTATTGGAAACAAGATAAGAAGCTGGAGAAAAGATATGTAGGCAAGAATTTCGAAGCTTTTCGTCTTAGACAGATAGCAAAGGAAATAAAAATTAAGCCCAGCCAATATATGAAATTCAAGTTTTTAGAAGAACAGGCTAACAAAGGCAATGTACTAGCGAAACAATACCTCGAGAAACTAAGAAATGAACAAGTTAGTATTGATTGGGCACATAGAGTGTTAATCAACAATAACCAACACAATTGGTAAAGTTACTTGTAGAACTGTAATACAGCCTACGAATACTCAGATAGTGAAGGTGTTGTAAACACTATTAAAGATTCTTCTAACACTATTGGATAGTGTCTCACTTCTAAAGGCTCGACAACTGACTAAGCTATGATTGAATCCTGACATGGTTATCAAGGCTCAGTGTTGGTCGCCAAAAAAGGGTAGAATCAGGTATACTGTCATCAGGAATCAGGTCAAACTAAGTCAAGTGTCATATCTAATGTCGTCATACCATCTACCAAATGTTTTGTCCAGATATTCTGATATTGCAGTTTTTTGCTCTTCTATATGATCGTAGAATCTGTTTGCACATATGTTTGATTTTATCCGCTGATTTACCTTCCTCTCATTTGGATTTAGATAT
>JASHSN010000570.1 GCA_030038695.1 Nitrososphaeraceae archaeon | reverse complement strand
GGTTCGAGAAGAAACCTTAGGTTGTTGTTTAAACCTGACAAGTGGTACATATGGCATAACCAACCCAGCTCAAAAGTGACTCCATCTATCTTTGCGTGATTGTGAAAGAAAGCAATATACAATCTAGGAGCATTATCGGTTATAATATGATTAAATTTGTCAGCAAGACTCCTATCAGTCAAACTATCATTTATTTGTTCCATGATTACAACCCTTTTATAGCCAATTTCAGCCAGCTCTGCGTCGTCTGCCTAGTTTGTAGATGTTGCTTTCCAATATATTTACAACCAATCTTCAACGCAGCTCCAATTACACCACGTAGCATGAAAGGGTATGAGAATTGCATCGCTTACCATAGGATAGCTTCATAGACAATCAGCAGCATGACGATAGTTCCTAAAAAGGGTCGTCTGTTTTCATCCGCCTTGCAACATGTCTAGAGCATAGAGATAATTGCCGGACTCTCTTTCTATACCTATGTACTTTCTTCCGTGCTTTAGTACTGATAAGCCTGTCAAACCTCTGTTCATAAAGGGGTCCACAACGATGCCGTCCATTGGGGATAGACTCAGAACAAGAGCATCGGCAAACTCTTCCCTTGTACCGTTTGTGAAGATCCGACCCATAGGACGTGGTACGAGAGGTTGGACATCTTTTTGGCCATTTATGAAAACTAGGAAGGGTCGCCATTCTTCTCTCTTTCCGTAGTCACCTTCTTCATTGTCCATTGCAATGTCGGATATGACCATACCCCCTTCATCTCTCTTTGTTCTCTGGAGGCCAACTATGATACGGTAATACCGAAGGCCGGATGGTCTTGAAGCAGAGCATAGAACCCTTGCCAGCAACTCTTCTTCGACATGCATTACCAGTAGGCCACCTTCTTTGAGCCAGTCTTTGGCACAATTCATCAAATGCTCGTGGATCCTACCAGGTTCGTCATCTGGGCGTCTTGGATCTGGGAACTTGAACGCTAGGACTAGATCCGCAGTACCGAATGGTATCTCCTGCCCTACACTCCGAAAATCCTTGTTGAACATATGAAGGAGTTCCCCTGTTCTCCTGGGTTTCTTGATCAGTGGATGCTGTCTCGTATCGTTCCCACCTGCCTCTGTCTTCAAATTGTGCTCTAGCTTTTCATGTCGGAGTTGATCGTATACCGACCTTATACCTACTGGTCTCTCGGACTCTTCATGGCCTCTCCGCAGAGCTTCGACTGTTTGGTTAGAAGCATGATTCAGGATATACAATACTCTTTCAACGGTAGCATGAGACACGCCAACCAGGTCGGCTATCTCCTGGGTGACGTAGCCCTTTCTGTCATCCTCAGCCATACGGTCCGCCTCCCCGGAGGAGGACCGCATCTCTTGCTCTGTCTGCCATCTTTTGTCAGCCGCATACCCGGCCGTCTCCGTAGTGAATTGGGTCGCCTGTTGGCGTTCCCGTGCTAACTTGCGTTTCGCCTCAATCACCCTTATTCCTACCTCTGCTTTCTGAAAGACATTCAGATTGCGACGGTAGAGGTTGACATTGACAACATACATCAACTCCTCCACAGGCTTGTTGGTAAAGTCCTTCCTGTGCAAAATAACCATGACAGGTATCCCCCCGTTTTGTAGCTCCTGGCAGGCTTTAAGACGGTGGTGCCCATCGAGGACGTAATCATCTTGGTTCAAAACAACTGGCAAAAGAAGGCCATCCTCTTTGATAGACTTCTTCAGACGCTGGAATTCTGCCTCCGTGATTGGGGGAATGAGATTTATGTATTCCTCTTTTGTCTTGAACGTCATAGTGTTCGTGATGGTTCTGGTGGTGGTATTATTGCTCATGATCTATCTAACTGACCCTGATAACGTAGAATTGTATATAAAGAGAAAAAGGTTTTTGTTTCTAGCACATGCACCCTAAACCCCCTCATGAGATCATTTTCGTGTTTTCTCGTGTTCAGGACAGGACAGAATAATTAAAAAGGAAGAAGACGTGTGCGTGATCGCGCTTGCGAGAAATGTGAGAACTGGATTGATGTCAGTTCGGACAAAGTGAAATTTTTGTCCGAAGCAGCATAACTAATCACACTTGTTGAAGGCCGCTTGATCTTCGGAAATCTGTGACTTGTCACTACCAATTCTAATATTTGGTTCATTCACATAGAGGTTCGAGCATCGTAAGCTCTTGTAGTCACACTTGTTCGCTTAAAGTACCACTCAGTCCTATGAAATCAAAGAATAGCTTTAGCCTGCGATGTGGTCATAGGTTAGTACCGAAAATGTCTGCAATTTGCACTTGAATCATTTAGTCTAATTCTTGCATGCACGTTCTAAGTTCACTAACAGGCTTATGGAAAAATGGATGTTCTTATAAAAAAAGATAGAAGTTGGCCCGCTGCCTTCGCCTTTAATTGTCCTGTCCCTCTGCTAGAAGGTGTTAAATTGGCCCCGATGAAATACCCCGAGATATGGGCCATTATATGTGAGAGGTGAAGGTTTTCCATGCGGGCTTAATACGGTTAGTGGTATTGTATTGTTCGTCTATGGAAGAACGCCGAACGGAGGCGCCGTTATATTGGTCGTGTGAGTCATATTAGTTTGATTGCCAAGCTGAGTCTTATTAAAATCAGTGCACATGTCTGATGGAATGCCAAGTGGTGTAGAAAGTGGATCTCTCTCAATAGAGGAAGGATTTCTTCCTGGCATGCAACACACATATCTTTTTTCGAAATGCTGCGTCAGGTAACACAGCGACGCATATGTGACTGTCTGTGAGTACAGAAACAATAGAAAAGGACAACCACTCATCTTTTGACTTTCTCAATCGCGACAGCACACACGCGCTTGTGGACATCT